>JBAXLX010000132.1:0-8929 GCA_037134595.1 Pseudomonadota bacterium | reverse complement strand
CCCAGCCGCCCAACCCCGCCCCCCCCCCCCCCAAACCCCCCCCCCACCCCCCCCCCCCCCCCCCCCGCGGAAAACCCCCCGGGGGGCCCCGGGGGAGTGGAGACGGGGGCGGGGGCGGGATCAACGTGGTCAGCGTCAGGTACAAAGGCAGTTGCGGAAAGGCCAGAATGATTTCGACAAAGCGTTGAAACCACATATCAAACCGCCCCCCGATATAGCCCGAGGTGATGCCCAGCATCGTGCCGATGATCGTGATCAGCGTGATCGACACCAGCGAGATCATCAAGGACAGACGGCTGCCAAACACCCCGCGGCTCAGAATATCGCGGCCCAGTTTATCGGTGCCCAAAAGATGCAGCGCCGTGCCGTCATCTACCCCGAACAAATGCCGCTCTAGCGGGATCAGGCCCCACAGGCGGTAAGGTTCGCCCTTGGCAAACAGCACCAGATGGCGCGGGTGGTCCAGATCGGGGCCGGTTAAGGGTTGGAAGGTGACGGGGTCAAGCTCTGCCCCCTCTACAATCGAATAGGCCACGGGGAAGGGCGTGAAGCCGTCTTTGGTGAAAAACGACAATTGATCCGGCGAGGTGAAAGAGGCGGTCGGCGTGTTGGGGTCCATCGGGGCCACAAACTCGGCAAAAATCGCTGTCAGCAGCAGCAAAGACACCAGAACCAGCCCGATCATCCCGGGCACCGAGCGGCGGAATTTGCGCCAGACCAAGGCGGGGTAGCTTTGGTTGGTGGTGTTGACGGTGGAAATGCGGGCGTCGTCGGCCTCGCCCTCGTGCAGGGTGCTCATGCGTCACTCCCCACCCGAATGCGCGGATCAAGAACGGCCAGCATCAGATCGGCAAGGATATTGCCCACAATCAGCGTGGCCCCCAGCACCAGCATCAAGGAAGCCGTCACAAACACATCGCCAATCGCCATCGAGCCCACAATGGCAGGCCCGATGGTGGCCAAGCCAAAGACAATCGCCACCTCAATCTCTCCGGTCATCATATAGGGCAGCACCACGCCTTGATAGGCGATCAAAGGGTGCAGCGCGTTTGGGACGGCGTGGTAGAGCACCACTTTGCTTTCCGACAGGCCCTTGGCGCGGGCGGTTTCGACATATTGGGCGTTGAGCGTATCGAGCAAATTGGCCCGCATCACCCGCATATTATAGGCCAGCCCGCCGATCGTGGCCACGGCGACCACGGGCCAGACGTGCTGGATCAGGTTGCCCAGTTTGGGCCAGTTGAAGTGGAACCAACCCAGCCACCAGTCTTGGCCGCCAAACTTGGTGGAAAAGAAACTGCCGATTTCCTGCACGTTCAGCTTATAGGCCAAGATGTACAAGATCAGCAGCGCAAACAAAAAGCGCGGGATGGTCATGCCAAGGAAGGATACAAACGACAGCACCACATCGACCCATGTGTACTGGCGCACGGCGGCCAGAATGCCAAAGCTGATGCCAAACAGGCTGGCCAGAAGGTGGCAGGTCAAGGCGATCAGGATGGTTTTGGGCAAACGCGCCTCGATCACCTCCAAGACGGGTTTGTTGTACAGATAGCTTTCGCCAAAATCCAAGCGCGTCACAATGCCCCAGACCCAGCGCAGGTATTGAATGACCATCGGGTCATTCAGCCCGTGGGTTTGGCGGTAAGCATCGGCTGCGGCATCGGCGGCGGCCATGGTCGCGTTGCCTTGGGTGATCATATTGGTGCGGATGAAATCGCCGTAATCGCCGGGCGGGGCCTGAATGATGATGAAGGTGATGATCGACATCACAATCAGCACCGGCACCGCTTGCGCCAAGCGTATGGCCAGAAAACGCAGCATCGCGCACCTCAAAGGATAGGGGGCGGGCGGGGCGGCCAAATGGGCCAGCGCAGCACCACAAGATCACGAAACCTCCGGCGGGCAATGGGGCCCGCCGGAGGAAGGGTGTTAGTTTGCAGCCACCGGTCCGGCCGACCCGGGCGCGCCGGGCAGCATGTCGGGGTGCAGTTCGGCGTCGATCTGCTTGTCGGCCGGAACAAAGACACGCTCACGGATGATGTTGTCTTCAGCCCAGTTGTACATAAAGATCGGGGCCCCTGCCGGAATGTTGGCAAAGCGCTTGTTGACGATCAAAGCGCCCGGATAGGCCGTGAGGCCGATACCATCCAGATTGGTCGTGTAGACATTCTGGTAGTGCTTCATCAACTCGGAACGCTCAGTGGCATCACGGGTGGCGATGAACTTGTTGACCGTATCAACCATGTCTTTTTCATAGTCGAGCAGGTCCAACTCGCCCGCGCCATTGGCCTTGTGGTGGTTCGACGTGGTCGCCCCGGTCGGTGCCAACTGCGCGGTGTTTTGCACCACGGTGATCAGTTCGGTGCCGTTGCGGATGATGATCCAGTCGAACTTGCCGCTGTCGCGTGCGTTGTCAAAGTCTTTGCCGGTCAAGGCGTTCAGCGTGACTTTGACGCCAATGTCACCCATCATCGCCACCACACCTTCGGCGAGGTTCTTGTCGGTGGCATAGTCGCTTTGGGTCAACAGCGTAACGTTCAGATCAGCGCCGCCTGCCACGTTGACAAAGCCGTTGCCATCGCTGTCGGTCAAGCCCGCAGCTTCCAGCTCGGCCTTGGCCGAGGCGTTGTCGAAGGGATAGTAAACCGTCGACGCCTTGTCATAGTAAGACGTGCCGTCATACAGACCGCCCGGATAGATCGCGGTGAACGGACCTTTGACAAGGCTGTCGCCCAGACGCTGGCGGTCAAGGCCGTAAGAGATGGCCTTGCGGAAGTCGAGGTTGCGGTTCAGATCGCGGATCGCTTGGCCGTTCGCATCAGGCTCGCCCCAGCCATTGCCCGACAGGTTCGGGAAGAGCGAATAGCCGATGGTGCGCGGGCCAAAGGCCAGCTTGGCAGGCGATGCCGGATCGGCGGCCTTCTTCAGGCTTTCGACATAGTTTTCCGGCTGCTCAAGGTTGGAAAAGTCGCCCGTACCGGCCACGGCCTGCACGTCACGATCCCCCCAAGTCGACAGACGATACTGCATCTCGTCAAGATAGGGCAGCTGGTTGCCGGCTTCGTCAACTTTCCAGTAGTACGGATTGCGGCGCAGAACCACCACGTCGTCGGGGCGGTGTTCGACCACAGTCCAAGCGCCCATCACGGGGAAGTTCATGTAATCGGCCGGGAAGGCCTTTTGGAACGACTCGTAATCTTTGCCGCCATATTTGGGATGCTGGGGCTTAAGCATATGGGCCGGGCCGGGGCAGAAGTTGCCGTAAGCCATGTTATACAGCACCGATTCCGGGAAAGCGGTGGGGAAGGTCAGCGTGAAGGTGTAATCGTCCACATTGGCGTAAACACCGTCCGCATAGGTGGCCGAAGACGCCCCCATCAGCGGGGTCACATCGGGGTCCATCACAACGTCGTTGAAATAGAACTCGGTGTCGGCGGTGGTGAAGGGCTCGCCGTCCGACCATTTGGCGCCTTCGATCAGGTGCACGGTCAGGGTCTTGCCGTCTTCCGACCATTCCCAAGACTTCGCCAAGTTCGGCATCGGCTGCAGGTCAGACGAGTTCACTTCAAACAGCGGGCCGGTGCGGGTCAGACATTCGACCAAACCGATGTCGATGCCGCCCCAGCCGTAAGACTGGCCAGCCCAGAAGTTCCACCCTTCGGGACGCCCGCCGATCACATGGCGCATCACGTCACCGTAAACGCCGGTGCCGTCGGGTTCGTTGGCTGTCTTATAGACCAGCGGCTCTTTGGGCAGACGGTCGGCCAAGGGCGGCAATTTGCCTGCAGCTTCAAAGGCTTTCACCCATTCCGGCTCGTTATAGGCGGGCAAGGCTTTGTATTCGTAAATGTCAGACCGGTTGACAAAAACCGGTGTGCCCTGAGCGTCAAACTTCGGTGCATCAGGCGGGGTCGTGGGTGCCATCACATCGGCACGCACCGCCACAGCAGATACACCCAACAAAAGCGCCGCCAAGGCGACGCGCTGGATTTTCATGGTTCTTTCCTCCCCAAAGCCCAAAAGGGCCCGTGTTGTTCGCTTGTAATGCGATCCCGAGGCGGTTTTCTTGCCCCCTCTGGTTTTGCCAGTGTGCGGATATTCGCGCTTTACAACAATGGCGATTTGCCAGATTCTATTCCGGCTTTCTAAGATTAGGCGGAGACAGATGAAAGACTCAAGCGACAGCGACCGCCTGAAGGGGGCCCCCAAGCACGAAAGACACTTTTACGCCACAAACCGCGCCTTTGGCCGATTCGGCATGCGGATTTTTGATCCCCAGACGATGGAACACCCCCATTGGCACGGCCATGTCGAAGCGAATTTCTGCCTGCATCACGCGATGGGCTATGATGTCGACAACGAACAGGTCACTGTCCCTGCGGGGCGCTTGGCGGTGTTTTGGGCTGGAATTCCCCACCGCTTGCACACCATCACCCAATTCGGCACCGAACCACCGAAGCTGGCCAATATTTACCTGCCGCTGGACGCCTTTTTGATGATGAACCACATCATGCCGCTGCAAGTGGCGCTTTTGGGCGGAGGCATGATCTTGCTGCCCGAAGCGCTGTGCAATGAAGAGATGGTGCGGCGCTGGTACGCCGACTACCGATCCGGCGACTTCGAGCGGACAGAAGTGTTGAAGATGGAGCTGAACGCCCTGTTCCGCCGCGCCTTCTTGGAGGCACCCGAATTCCTGCGCCAACCGCGCAACGATCAGGCCGGCGCGCGGGCCTTAAGCTCGGTGCATATCCGCCATGTGATCGCCATGGTGCGGCTGGTTCTGGAAAACCTCGACAAACCGCTGAAAAACGCCGAGATCACCGCCGTCACCGGGTTGCACGAGAATTACGCCTTGGGTCTGTTCACCAAGATCATGCAAACCCCGCTGCGGCAGTTTGTTTTGCGCATGCGCTTGATGCGGGCGCGGGCTTTGCTGGTGGAAAGCTCGCTGGCGATTGCCTCGGTGGCAGAGGCCTCTGGCTTTACCTCGGTCAGCCAGGTTTACCACCAGTTCAAAGCCGCTTACGGCGTTGCCCCCAACGCGGTGCGCACACAGTATCTGGCGTGATCGACGCTGTTCACAGATTTACGCGCGTTTTCACCTAAGTCATTGAGAAGATTGGTACCGCTTTCCCGGCTTGAACGGGAGACCTCTAGATCCACAATCTAGCGCTCTAACCAACTGAGCTAAAGCGGCACATCATCACCGCAGTCGCCTGCAGTGAGCGTGATTTATGGGCTTCAACAAGGGGGGTCAACCCGGAAAATGGTTTGGCGCTTAACGGGGGCGCTTTGCGATCCATCCAAGGGTCAAGACCACGGCCACCCCGATCAGCGCTTGCGGCGAAAAGGCATCCACCAAAAGTTTCAAATTGACCACGATCGAGCCGACATAAGGGCCAGCATCCGCCCCCAGCAAAATGTAAAGAAGAACACTGAGCAAAACCAAAACAAAGCCGGCCTCGACCACCTTCATCAACACGGCAATAAACCAAGCAATCGTGTTCATGGTCTTCTCCACTGCGGGGGGCGGTGTCATGGATTATTTGTTCTGGATCAGCCAGACGACCACGCCCAGCGAAATCAGACCCGCCAAGCCAGCGCTGCCCAGTTCTTTGACCAAAGCGGTCACGTTGCCGACAACATCGCCCAAGAACGACATATTGGCCGGGCCAACCAAAAGCGAGGCCACAATCGCCAGCGCCAGCAGGGCCAGGCCCAGTTCGGTGATGCTGCTGATGATCTTACGTACGGCGTCGATATTCATAGGATACCTCTCTTATTGTTGATCTGCCCAATTCTTGAGCAGCTTTTTCGAGCATTTGCACATTTTGCTCGCACCGCTATAAGCTAAGCAAGATTCCGCTCAGTCAAGTTTATTCGGCGCATTTTCCCCTTCGGGCTTATTAAAGGTCAGGTTTGACCACTTATTGTGGTGGTTTTGAGGTCAAGGCATCCCAATATATGAGCGTTGCGGCACGAAGAGTTGACAGCACGCATCCCCTC
Source organism: Pseudomonadota bacterium (assembly GCA_037134595.1). Taxonomy (GTDB): domain Bacteria; phylum Pseudomonadota; class Alphaproteobacteria; order Rhodobacterales; family Rhodobacteraceae; genus Stagnihabitans. The sequence continues at coordinate 2,920 of JBAXLX010000132.1, read as the reverse complement.
ACGCACAGCTTATGGCCAAAGAACCGGAGGGATCATGGGCATCGACAAGCAAAGCGACGTGTCGGCGAATATTCAAATCGGTCCGACCGATCAGGGCATGGTGCGGATTTACATCGAGGCCGACGACGGCACCGAACTGCCGATGGACTTTGACCCCGAAGAAGCACTCGACATCGCCGAAGAGCTGCGCGCTGCGGCAGAGGCGGCGCGTGCGATGGGCGCAGGCGGCCAAGGCGCTGGTCCGCGCAAGAAAAAGTAAGCCTTTAGCCGATCAGCGCGCCAACCCCCGGATCGCGAAAAGCGTGCAAGCGCAGGGCGGCTTGGCGGGCAAATTTGTGTACCAGCGCCTTGCGTCTGGCCCCGGCCAAAGGGGTGTGCGGGGCCATGCGGATGATCTGGGCATCATAGGCATCGGCCAGAATAAGCCCCGTGTCTTGCGGCAAGATATGGCTTGGGAAATCGGCATCGACCGCCCAGAAAAACCGGTCGCAAAAGTCCAGATAGAATTGCCATTTCTGGTCGGCGCGAAAATCCGCCACACCGGACTTGCACTCAATCACCCAAAGCTCGCCCTTGGGCCCCAGCGCCATCAGGTCCACCCGCCAGCCTTGGGTCGGGATCATCTCTTCGACCGTGACAAAATCCATCGCCCGAAGCGCACGCGCCACACCCCGCGCCAGCCTTTGGCCAGCCAATGGCGATAAGGGGGGGGCGGTCTGGGGGATCAGGCGGTTCATCGCCCAAATATAAACAAAAGGTGAACGTCCGGCAAGCCTTGCTTTGCCCCTGCCGTGCGCTTATCTAAGGGGTGGCGGGTTCTGCTCTTCTCGTGCGAGGCACCTTTTCCAGTGGCCGATAAGCAAGCGAACGGGGGCTGGCTCTGGCAAGATCCTGGTCTTGCTACCTGGCACCCACCTGAGACCTCTGGCTCTCGGGAAAACTCCGTCTCCACGGCCGCTGCGGGCCCGCCACTTGACGCAAAGGACAAAGCCCGAAGCGATGCTTCGGGCTTTGTCGTATCTAAGACGAGACGGTCTTAGCGGCGCATTTGGCGGCGCTGGTGTTTGGAGTGTACCTCAACACGAATAGGGATCAACTGCCCTTTGGGTGCACCAAAGGACTGAACCCCCAAGACGATGTCTTTGACACGGTCCGCCAAGCGCAAAAAGAACGTCTTCAACATGCAACACCTCTTCTGTGATGACGTGAAGGTAACACTCGGTTGCCCCAATAAAAGGGCAGAGTTCACCTTTGGGCGCAAAATAGCCTATATCGGCCCCACCCTGCCCAAACCTTAGGCGTTCAGCCGATATCCAAAGCCAAGGCATGCACCCGCGTGTTGATATCACCCAAGGCGGCCTGCACCGCGCGGTGGCGGGCCAAGCGGCCCATGGCTGCAAACTCCGGTGCGCGCAGTTTGACCGCAAAGTGGCTTTCGCCCGACCCGTCATCGCCGCTGTGGCCCGCGTGGCGGTGGCTTTCGTTCACCACTGCCAACTCGGTGACACCAAAGGCCGCGCGCAAACGCGCCTCGATTTCGTCCTTTATCGCCATTTTCATTTCTCCCCCTTCAATCTGCCACCAAATGCCCTATTCTTGCGTGCTTGAGTCGGAAAGGCCTATCGATGACCAGTCGCCCCCCGTTTGAATTTGATCTGCGCGTGTCCTCTGACAAGGCCAAGCGCAAAACCAGCCGGCGTGGGATGTCGGGGGCCTCCGAGAAGTCAACCCAGCCTTGCGATTACCCGACGTGCAAGGAAAAAGGCGCTTACCGTGCGCCAAAGTCGCCTGATTTGTTGAACGAGTTCTTCTGGTTCTGCCGCGACCATGTGCGCGAATACAACCTGAAGTGGAACTTCTTTGGCGCAGCCACCGACGAAGAATTCCAAAAACTGCTCGACAAAGACCGTTTGTGGGAGCGTGAGACGACTCCCTTCTCCCGCAAGGATGATGGCCGCTCGTGGGCGCGCTTGGGCATCAATGACCCGCTGGACGCTTTGGGTGAAAAAGCGGCCACGACCAACGTCAAGCCCATCGGCACCTCTAGCCGCAAATTGCCCCCGACCGAGCGCAAGGCGCTGGAAATTATGGATGCCCGCGACACTTGGACAAAGACCGAAATTCGCAAGCAATACAAAAGCTTGGTCAAAGACCTCCACCCCGATATGAACGGCGGTGACCGATCAGATGAAGAACGCCTGCAGCAGGTGGTCTGGGCTTGGGACCAGATCAAAGACAGCCGTTACTTCAAGGACTAAGCCGAACGCCTAAGCCGCGCGCCGGACGAAATCGTATTTCAGCAACCACATCAGCGTGCGCTCTACCATCATGGCGGGCAGCTGGGTGGTTTGGGCTATCGCCGCCACCGTGTCGTGCCCGCCCTGAACCGCGCCGTAAACCGCCGCGATCCGCTCGGGTTGGGTGAAGATATGCGACAGGGCGGTGTAATTGCGCAGGGCCAGCATCTCGGCCAGATCGGGTTGGCCGCTGCGGTCAGGCGCTTGGAACCGCTCGCCGCCCAAGCGCGCCGTCTCGGACGGATAGCCGCCAAACAGCAACGACGGCGAGGGCGCGACGGGAAGGGCAAAGCCCGGGATCCGGTGCGCCTTGGCGCTGGCTGCAGCTTTGCGGGCGGCCTGCTCGCCCCAGAGCGCTTGCATCTGCGGGATCACCACCGACCAGTCATAGGTGCTGTGCGCCCGCGCCAAGGCCCCCTGCCCCAACCTTGCGCGCAAATCCGGATTGCTGGCCAAAGCGACGATCTTGGCCGTCATATCGCCCATATCCAGTTCGGTCATGGCCGAAACAGCCGCCGAATACTGCACAAAACTGTCGACCCCGCTTTGCATCCGCAGGCTTTCATTGGCCATATGCTCTGGCCCAAGCAGGCGCGATTTGACCCGCAGGCCTGCATCCGCAC
>JBAXLX010000131.1:0-8935 GCA_037134595.1 Pseudomonadota bacterium | reverse complement strand
ATCGAGATCGACCTTGCGGGGGGTCATCGGATGCGGATCAGCGGCGGGTATGATCCCGAGGCGCTGGCGCGGTTGATCCGGGGGCTGTCGGCGTGATCCCGGTCCCGGCGAACACGCGGGTCTGGCTGGCGGCCGGGGTCACCGACATGCGCAAGGGCTTTGCGGCCTTGGCAGCACAGGCTGAGACTGTGCTGAAGCAAGACCCGTTCGCCGGGCATCTCTTTGTCTTCCGGGGCCGTCGCGGCGACCTGATAAAGGTGATCTGGTGGGATGGCCAGGGTGCCTGCATGGTCCTGAAGCGGCTGGAGAAGGGGCGGTTCGTCTGGCCCTCGGCCAAGGAGGGCAAGGTGGCGCTGACGCCTGCCCAGGTGTCGATGCTCTTGGAAGGGATCGACTGGCGGGCGCCGCAGCGGACATGGCGGCCCTTGGCAGCGGGATAATCTGCGGGGGATGCAATCAATGATTCCCACAACGAATACAGTGGGATAAACTGACTGCATGCGCGATCAAACCCTGACCCTGCCGGAAGACCCCGAGGACCTGCGCAGCTTCACCGCGCGGCTTCTGGCCGAGGTTAAGGCGCAGGCGGTCCTGATCGAGAAGCTCCGGCACCAGTTGGCCGGACACCGCGTCCATCGGTTTGGGGCGTCGTCGCAGACTGCCGAGCAGGTGCACCTAGCGCTGGAGACGCGCGAGATCGCCATTGCCACGCTGACGGCCAAGCTGCGCCTGCCGGAGGATGCGCCGGCCTACAAACCCAAGCGCAAGCCGATCCCGGACCATATTGCGCGCGTCGAGGTCGCATTGACCAGCGGCGATACGGCCTGCGCCGCGTGCGGCGGCACGTTGCGCCGCTTGGGCGAGGGTGGGATCGAGGAACTGGAATATGTGCCCGGGCGCTTCATCGTGAACCGGATCGTGCGCCCAAGGATGGCTTGCTCGGGCTGCGATTGCTTCAGCCAAGCCCCGCTGCCAAGCCGCCCGATCGAACGTGGCAGGCCAGGACCTGGTCTGCTCGCCCATGTGCTGGTCAACACATACGCGGATCATCTGCCGCTGTATCGCCAAAGCCAGATCTTCGATCGCGACGGGCTCGACATCGACCGCTCGACGCTGGCGGACTGGGTGGGCAAATCCACCGCCCTGTTGGCACCGCTGGCGGATGCTATCTGGCGGCATGTGCTGGCGGGTCAGGCGATCTTTGCCGACGACACCCCGGTCGTGATGCTGGCACCCGGCAGCTGCTAGACCCGGACCGCACGGCTTTGGGCCTATGGCCGCGACGAGCGACCTTGGGGCAGCGCCCTCCCGCCCGCAAGTTGGTATCGCTTCTCGTGCGACCGTGCAGCCGAACACCCCAAGGACCATCTCGCCAAATACAGCGGCTGGATGCATGCCGATGGCTATGCCGAGTTCGAAGACCTGTATCGATCGGATGATATTCGCGAGGTCGCCTGCATGGCCCATGTCCGACGCAAGGTCGTTGATGTCCACAAGGCGCAAGGCGCAGCCATCGCCGACGAGGCCATCCGACGGATCGCCGAACTTTATGCGGTCGAGAAAGTGGCGCGAGGATTGCCACCCGACAAGCGGACCGCGATCCGGCAGGCCGAGGCCAGACCAGTCTTCGACGGTCTGGCGGCTTGGCTGAACGCCCAACTGCCCAACATATCGGGCAAAAGCCCCTTGGCCAGCACGATCCGCTATGCCCTGACCCGGATGGCGCGGATGCACCCCTCCCTCGATCACGGCATCCTGGAACTGGACAACACCACTGCCGAGAGGGCGATGCGGGCCGTCGCCTTGGGCCGCAAGAACTCCCTCTTCGTCGGTTCACAAACCGGCGGAAAAGCCGCCGCCATCGCCTACACCCTCATCGAGACCGCCAAACTCAACGGCGTATATCCCCAAGCGTGGCTTGCCGACACCCTCGCCCGCATTGCAGACCACAAGATCAAACGGATCGACGACTTGCTCCCTTGGAACGCCCGATAACCGCCGTCAGGCCGGACGCTTACGGATTAGGACACAGCACCGCAGCCAAACCCAGCGCAAGGCGCAGGGCAGGCCCGTCGGCATTGAGACCGCCAATCAGTGTCATTTATAGGCATCGTCCGCACCGCCGAAGGGCCAAAACCGAGGCCACCGGCAGGTCGAAATTGCCACCCATTCGCACCACGGTCGTGACCACAGCCATCACGCCAATCAGCGCAGTTTGGCAGATGACATTCGCCGGGCTTTGAAGACCTTGGCAATTATCTTGCCTGATATAGGCCGTCACCCCCGCCCGTGTGGCGATCAGCAAGGCCAGCGCGTCATATACGCCCATTTCTTGCAGCCCAAATTTGCAGGTTGGACTGGTCAAACGCCAATCGAGGTGCTTTGGTGAACCGCGACCTTCCCCTGCTTTAGGAAACGCAAGTGCCTGAACAAGTTTACGGATGCCGATCCCGTGCAATCTCATCGTCGGGGTTGCCGCCACAACGGGGCGGCTCTTGGCCGGGTTTGCTTTCCGCGCCTTGTCTCTTTGTCGCAATCTGTTTGGCCAAATTTTTCGAGGGGGATGAATTTGCGTATCTTGATGGTAGATCGTGCGGGCGCCCAGTCGATCTGGAGCATTATGGGAGTATTACGCGGTGCGTTGGAGGCTCGCGGCCACGAGGTGCATACGTGCCGCTGGGATGATGGAGGCGGCGCGTGCGAAGACCGCTTCGTGCCCGGCCCACGGGATCATGTCATAGAGGTCCCGCCTCGGCGCAATGCCACCGAGATCTTCTTGCAACACCGCCAATTCGCGCATGCCTTTGTGCCCTTGCTGAAGAAGCTAAAGCCCGCCGCCGTCCATGTTAACTTCGTCGTACCCGGAGCTATTGTGGCTTTGCTGGCCCGACGGTCCGGAGTGCCGCTCGTTTTGGCAACCAGACACGAGCTTGCGCGTTCGATGGCCCCCCATCTTCGCCTGTTCTCGGCCCTAGCTGCGAGATCGATCGATGTCAAAGCGCATGTTTCCAAAGTCGTCGCCGATAGTTACGGCGTCTCAAATGCCCCGCTGCGTGGCGGCGCGCGCAGCATAGTGATTCACAACGGGCTTGATCTGAACAGTCTGGCGCGAATAAGCCCTTGGCCTTGCACCGCAGGCGCCACGACAATCATCGTTTGTGGCCGGATGGTAGCGGTAAAGGGTCACGCTCGGACGCTGCCGGCGTTTCGGCTGGCGGCTGCCAAGGATCCGACCTTGCGGCTTGAATTTGTCGGTGACGGGCCGATGCGGCCAGCACTGGAAGCCGAGGTTGCCCGGCTCGGCCTGGGAATGCGTGTCGCATTTCATGGCTGGCGGCCGCGCGAAGAAACCTTGTCGCGGATGCGTTCGGCGGCCCTTGTTGTTGTTCCAAGCAGTAAAGTGCAAGAGGGGTTTGGTCTGGTTCTGGCCGAGGCGATGGCGATGCAATGCTCGATTGTTGCATCGGACATTGCCGTCTTTCGAGAGGTTGCCGCGCTAGGGCACGGGGTTTGTCTGCTGGAGACCACGAACCCTCAGGCCTTGGCCGATGTCATGCTCTGCCCACCGCCAGCCGCAAGCGCGGACCCTGCCAAGCTGGACCAAAGCGCCATGATTGCAGCCTATTTGGCGCTTTACGAGGCAGAGATGGGCACGCGAAGACTTGCCAGCCCCAAGGGCTAGGTGTCGCACCGAAACCATTTAAATGTTCAGGAAACGTATTGAATGTGATAAGCATTATGAATTATGCTTACCTCTTAAGGCGCATGTGTTAAGCGAAAACCATCGCCCCTAAAGCGTCCATTTTCCGTTGATCTGAGGTTGGAACCTTTTGTTCCAACACGTCTATCCTTGTTTTGTTGCGCCTGTTGCGCTTAAGTCCATGCTTCGAAATGTGCGATCCTTCAGCTTATCCGATGAGTGCTTGCAATGACTTTGCCTAATCTATTTATTGTCGGCGCCCCAAAAGCGGGGACGACGTCTTTGGCGAATACTCTCGCGCAGCACCCCGACATATTCCTTCCATATGTGAAGGAGCCGCATCATTTCGGGACCGACCTGCAGTCCAAATTCAAATCCGCGGCAGACTACATGGCGCTTTTTGCGGGGTATGACAGGATCCGTTACCGTGTCGATGCATCCACGAATACATTACGGTCAAAAGATGCCATTTCGCAAATTATGCGTGTTGTTCCGAACGCACGTTTTATTGCAATTCTCAGGGACCCGATTGACGCAGTGCCATCCTTCCATGGCGAGCGGCGGCGTCGTTTTGTTGAACCGGAAGAAAGTTTTGAAACCGCATGGAAACAACAGCATGACCGGGCGCAGGGCAAAATTGCTGGACCGGTCTATTTTAATGCCTACGACTACGGTCGGCAGATCGCTGCGCTGGCATCCTTGGTGCCACGCGATAACTTCCGGATCTTCACGTTTTCCGAACTCACTCAAACCAGTGAAGCGGTTTTGGCCGAAATCCTTGAGTTTCTCGATCTTCCCCCCGTCAGATTAGAACTGGCCCGTGTCAACGTCCATCGCACTTATCGCATCGAGGGTCTGCACCGTTTGAAAAGCGCCGTGTCACGCTCTGTGGCGGCGGTGAAGCGGAAAATCGGCTTTCGTCGCAACCTTGGCCTTGGAAAACGATTGACCAGTTGGAACACGCGAACAGTCGTTCGATCCCCACTTGATCCGGCACTGACCGAAGCATTACGGGCCACCTTTGCCGCTGAATGCGACCTTTGCCTGCAAATCTGCGGCAAGGACCCCCGGCAAAAGAGCAAGACGATAGCATGAAACTGCGGGCCATCTCGACGGATCGTTTTGGCATACAATTCGCGGTGCTCAATCGATTGTTTCAATGGCCGTTTGTACGGAAAATCTGGTCAAAAATTATACGAGACAATGGACCTATTGACGAAAGCCTGCGGCCGGTTTTCGTGATCGGTTGCGGCCATAGCGGAACGTCGCTTCTGGCCGCGATTCTGGCAGCGCACCCCTCCTTTGGGGCACTTACAGGTGAAACCTATGCGTTTCGCCCATGGCATCGAAAAGAGCAGATTGCAGCTTTTCTCGGGCGAAAAATCACCAACGAAGTGCCAAACAAACTCCGCCCTTTGGAAAAGACGCCACGCCATGTGCACGAGGTGCGCCGCATCCGCAGCCTTTATTCCGGCGCGCAGTTTGTGGCAATTATCAAAGACGGACGTGATGTCGTGGCCAGCATCAAGCGGCGGACTGGCAGGTCACGCCCGGCAATGGCGCGCTTCAGCCATGATAATAAGGCTCTCCTTGATTTGCGAGATGAGGATTGGGTCCATATCCTGCGCTATGAGGATCTCGTTACCTGCCCCGAAGACACGCTGCGTGGCGTCCTTAGATTTCTTGGCGAGCCCTATCAACCGCTGCATGAAGAATTCCATGAACGCAAATATGACTGGTATAAATCCGGCTCTGACCACAGCCAGCGCCGCAATGCGCAGGTCAATAGTCCTTTGTTCAACGGATCCGGTGGGTGGCGCAAAGGCCTGACCCCGAAAGAATTGCGGCACTTTGTCCGTCGGTGCGGCGAAGTTCAGGCCCTGATGGGATATGAGGTGCATCTTGCGACCGAATGAAGCCATGCCGGACGCAAAAATCTCGCAAGCGCCAGTGTTGGAAAACCATGTCCCCCGAGTTACGGCCCTGATAACCGTTTATAATGAAGAAACGTGGATAACTGAGGCGGTAGCCAGCCTATGCCGACAAACGCTTACGAATATTGAAATTCTTGTGATCGACGATGGATCTACCGACGAGACTCGGCTGCGGCTGGCGGCAATTGACGATCGCCGGTTGAGGGTGTTGCATCGCGAACGGATGGGACGGGCAGCGGCCCTGGTTCTCGGGGTGCAGGAAGCGCGAGGCACCTATGTCGCGATCCTCGATGCTGATGACGTTGCCTATCCGGAGCGATTGGAAAAGCAGGTATCTTTTCTCGATTCTAATCCCAATGTGGCTTGGCTTGGCTGCGGTGAAGAACGTCAGGACAGCCAGCGTTGCGAAACCGCGTTCCGAATTTACCCATGCGAAAATGCAGCGATCCGGCAAATGGCGACGCGGTGCATTCCGTATTCGCATAGCGGTGTTATCTTTTTACGTTCGCTGATTGAACAAGGGTTGACCTATAATCCCTCCATTCCCTATCTGATCGATTTCGAGTTTTTCCTGCGCGTGGCCGAACGGCACGACGTCGCCAATCTTCCCGAGGTGCTGGTAATGCGTCGCCTCCGTGGCGAAAGCTACTTTCAAAGCCGGTTCAATCGTCGCAGCCAGAATCGCGCGCTTGCCAGACTTTCAGCTTCGGCGGTCCGCCGCTTCGGGTTGCCATATTGGCATTACATTTTCAGCGTGGCGCGGTTATCCTATGACCTGTTTCCAAACAGCCTGAAGAAATACCTGCGGGCGCTGGCGGGACTGCAAGAAGAATTCGGGGATCAGACTTGATTATCGCTTATGCAGTCGTGCTGGGTTTGGCGTTGCTGGGTCTTGCCTACGCGCTGTTCAGGATCGCGCGTGATCCTGTGCTGGGCGTTTGCATATTTGTCTTTTTATCAGCAATCACCGTGACGCCGGATTTGCCCGTTATCGGCGATCGCGTGATCGTGGCAGACGGGATCATGTTCTTCGTGATCGTGATCTCTGCGTTCAACGGTATCCTGTTCCGCCCGTCCCCTCCGGGCTTGCGGCTGGTTGACCAGTTGGCAGGGATATTCATCATAATTGCGACCCTGTCCTCGTTACTCGCCTTGTTCACCTACGGGGATCCCGTCCGGGTCATCCTTTTCATGCTAATCTATCTTTATGGCTATCTTTGTTTTCGCGTTATCCTTCGGATCATGACTGACGAAGCGGCACTTCGACGGGTTTTTACCTGGTGGACATTTGCAATCGTGATGGTGGTCGGGGTCGGTTTCCTGGCGGCGACCGGTATTTATCGACCGGCGTGGAGCTTCGATGCGATCATCCATAGAGTAAGTGCGACATTCAAGATGTCCGGGCAGGTGTCGTCCTATCTTGGCCCGGGCATGTTCCTGCTCGTCTACCTTGCAACGCTTAGGCAGGCCGGATTATGGCAGCGTGCGGGTTTTACGGTACTCTTGCTCTTGTCAGCATATGTCATGTTGAGCACCGGCAGCCGCATTTCCTTTGTCATCATGGTGGTGGCGATGGTGTTGGGCTCATTCGTCATTGTGACGACATCGCCCCGTCTGGTTCGACCGGGGGTATTGATAGCGGCGATGGGCGCGGGAATTGCTGTATTCATTTTCTTTGCGCTAAGCGTCTGGAGCGATACGTCCACAAGATATAGCAATGTCGAAACCTCGCCGCTCGAACGCGCGCTCAAGATGTGGTCGGAACAAAGCCGTGCCGACGAAATCGACCTCTCTACCGTGGGCGGGACGCGAACAGATGAAATTGCAACTGCGTTGGAGAATATGCACCGCCACCTGCTGTTGGGCACCGGCAGCGGCATGTTCAGCCAGACCTACAAGATCAATGAAATCCACAACAGCTATGTGTCCGTCTTGGCCGAGAATGGGTTGCTCGCCTTTATTGCCCTGATGTTTTGGTGGTCGGCGGTTGGCGTTATCCTGATCATCGAGGCTATGCGATTGCGCGGGACTAGGCAGATGATAATGCGCTTGGTGACCTTGGGTTTCTTATCTATCTCCATTTACCAATTGACGACAAACGGGTTGCGGCAGCGGCCGTTCTGGTTCGCACCCGCCATCGCATTGGCAACGGCAAGCGTGCTGCGCCGCAGCGACCTTGCCGAGGCGGCGACTGTGCGAAATGTGTCTGAAATTCTTGAAACTGCGGGGCCCAGACCGTCTTTACGGCATGTGTCGTGAGCGATATGTCATCGATGCAATGCCGCAATTTTAGCCCGATCGGGGGCTTACCCCACAATCAGTGCCCGCGGCTCGCGGGTTCATCAGACTGTTTAATGGCGAACGAAGCCTCTTTCCGATAATCGGCACGACTGCACAGCAAGAAGTACGAGAACGCGCATGATTTCTGTTCTCTTCGTTGACAGCTATCCTCAGGCGATTGCCGGCCAGCAAGAGACTCTGACCGCTTTACTAAAAGCTTGCTCTGGCCACGGGATTGCGCCGACAGTTGCAATGCCCAAAGATGGCGTGTTCGCTGAACGGCTGTGTGAAGCCGGTTTCCCAGTCGAGGTTCTGCAGCAGCCCCATCGAATTGCTGCATATGGCGGTGCTGTCTATCGCTATGGGTTGTGGGGGCGTCTGCAAATGGCGGTGCAGGTCGGCAGATATGTCTGGCGCTTGCGAAAGTGGATGCAATCGCGTCATTTCGCTGCGGTTTATGTGAATGACATGCGTGGGCTTCTGACATTTGGTCTGGCCGCGCGGTCGCTGGGTGTTCCGGTTTTGATCTGGGACAAGCTGGACAAGCCGCATGGTCTTTACGACGCCCTGCAACTGCCGCTGGCCAGTCGGAACCTGATGATATCGCAGTCTGTTTCGACCAAGTATCCGGCTTGGCAGCGCCGTATATGGCGCGGTAAAATCGCGGTAGCGCATGACGGCATCGATCTGTCGCGGTTCCGACCAGCCGAACGCAAAGCAGCCCTTGGCAGGTTGGGCATCGATCCGGGTCCAGACACGATCGTTTTGGGCATCATCGGCACAATATGCGAGCGCAAGGGACAAGACCGATTGCTTGCCGCCTTTACGGCCGCGCGTTCGGTGCTGCCTGATTTGGTCTTGCTGGTCATTGGATCCCCCGAAGAAGAGACCGCTGAATTCGCAGACGCTCTGCGGCGCAACGCGGATAAGAACGTCCATTGGCTTGGCCTGCGAAGTGACATGCCCGAAGTCATTCCCGCACTTGATTTCCTCGTTTCCCCCTCACGGCATGAAGGCATGG
>JBAXLX010000130.1:0-9011 GCA_037134595.1 Pseudomonadota bacterium | reverse complement strand
GGCGCCATTGGCGAGGACGAAGCGCGCGTGCTGGCTGCCGCCGCCAAGGCCAGTTGCGCCCCCGCCACCCCCGAATGTGCCAGAAACAACGCCACCAAAGCGGCCCCGATACACTGCCCCGTCAACCGCGCCGTGCTTTGCAACCCGCTCGCCGCCCCGCTGCGCGCCCTTGGCGCAGAGCCGATCAGCGTGCGGTTGTTGGGCGCTTGAAACAGGCCAAAGCCCAGCCCGCACAGCGCCATGCGCCACGCGATATTGACCGGATCAGGGTGCGCAGGCAGCAGCCACAGCGCCAGCAAACCCGCCGATAAGACAGCCAGCCCCGCACAGCCCAACACCGCCGAACTATACCGATCCGACAGCCGCCCCGACAGCGGCGCGACAAGGGCCAAGGCTACAGGCCAAGGGATCATCAACAGGCCCACCTCATGCGGGGCAAATCCCATCAGGGTTTGAAAGGTGAAGGGCAAGGACACAAAGGCCATCGTCTGCGCCGTAAAAGCCGCAACCGAGGTGCACAGCGACAGGCTTAAGATCGGGATCGCCAACAGGTCTAGCGGCAAAAGCGGATGCGCCTTGCGCCTTTCGCGCCGGATCAGCAGGGCAAGGGCGGTCAGGCAAATCGCGGCCTCGGCTATGCCTATGGCCAAAGACAATCCCTCGCCCAGACTGTCAATCGTCGTGATGAAGAACCCCAAGGTCAAAGCACTTAGCCCCGCGCTGACCCAGTCAAAGCTTTGCGCCGCGCGGTGGCTTTCGGGCAGGCTGCGCCAGCCCAAGGCCAAGGTCAGCACCCCCAACGGCAGGTTGATCGCAAACAGCCACGACCAATGCACCAAAGACAGCGCAAAGCCTGCAAAGGCTGGCCCCACGCTTGACGCAATCGCGATTGTCATCGCCAGCACACCAAGGGCGCGGCCAAAGCGGTCTTTGGGCACGGCATAGCGCAGCAATGCGCCGTTCACACTCATCAACCCCGCCGCGCCAAAGCCTTGCGCGGCGCGGGCAAAGGTCAAGGCCATGACATCGGGGGCCAGCACGCACCCGACCGAGGCCAAGGTGAACAGCGCCACCCCGCCCAGATAAACGCGCCTGTAGCCCAAAATCTCGCCCAACGAGGCGAGGGGCAGCAGGCTGATCACAATCGCCATCTGATAGGCATTGACGATCCAGATCGAACTGGCGGCCGTGGCGTGCAGGTCTTGGGCGATCGTGGGCAAAGCGACATTGGCAATCGTGCCGTCCAACACGGCCAAGGTCACGCCCATCAAGATCGTGGCAAGAGCAAAGGCGCGCCTTGGCTTTGGCAAGCCGTCACGCTCAAGATCGCCGCCCGCCATCTGGTTTGCCATGTGCCGCATCAGCCTTTAATGGAGGGAAGGGTTGCGCGCCTTGTGCAAGCAAGTCCACGCCCTGCGCAAGGCCGATCTTGGCACAATCGGGCAACGCCCCTTCGTGCGGGGGCTTGGCCATCGAAAACCTCTTGCAAAGGGGCCGCTTTGGCGAAACCTTCACCCTATGCAAACCAGCACCCCGCCCGACCAATCCACCCGCCTGCACCTGCGCTTGTTCTTTGCCCATGGGGCGATGCTGGGCCCGGGCAAGGCCGAGCTTTTGGAACATATCCGCGACACGGGGTCGATCTCTGCCGCCGGACGGGCGATGGATATGAGCTATAAGCGCGCTTGGATGCTGGTGGATGCGATGAACGCCGCTTTTGCCGCGCCCTTGGTGGAAAGCGCACGGGGCGGGGCGGGGGGTGGGGGGGCGCAGGTGACCGAAGCGGGGTTGGCCGTGCTGCGCCTGTACCGCGCCTTGCAGGATAAAGCCGCCCGCGCGGGACAGGCCGAGCTAGAGGCGATCACGGCGATGCTAAGGGATATTCCCGAACAGAAATAACGCTTGAATTGGGGGGCGGCTTGGGTGATATGTTTGACAAAACATAACGCTGGAGCATTTCGTGCCCTGTCTGACCCGCCGTTCCACGCTCGGAGCACTTTTCTTAACGGCAGCGCTGGGCCTGCCCGCCGTCAGCCATGCCGCCGATATCACGGTCTTTGCCGCCTCTAGCCTGAAAACCGCGCTGGATGCGATTGCGGCGGATTGGGAAAAGCAGACTGGCCATCATGTGGTGATTTCCTATGATTCGTCGGCCAAACTGGCCAAGCAGATCGAACAAGGCGCGCCGGCGGATGTGTTTATCTCGGCCTCAACGCAGTGGATGGACACGCTGGCCGATGCCAATCTGATCAAGCCCGACAGCCGCAAGACGATCTTGGGTAACACGCTGATCTTGGTCGCCGCCGATAAAACCGCCCCCGCCGTCACCATCGCGCAGGGCTTTGATCTTGCCGCCCTTGTGGGCGATGGCAAACTGGCCATGGGCATGGTCGATTCGGTGCCCGCGGGCCAGTATGGCAAAGAGGCGCTGACCACTCTGGGCGCATGGGATGCGGTGGAACCCAAAGTGGCGCAGACCGAAAACGTCCGCGCGGCGCTGAAATTGGTGGACAGTGGCGAAGCGGCTTACGGGATCGTCTATGCCTCGGACGCTGTGGGCGATGATAAAGTCGCGGTGGTGGGGACATTCCCCGAAGACAGCCACACACCCATCGTCTATCCTGCCGCTATAATGGCGGCGAGCACCGCGCCACAGGCGCAGGCGTTCTTGGAGGATGTGTCCTCTGATGCGGCAGCGGCAGTCTTTACCGCGCAGGGCTTTATCGTCTTGAAATAGGAGTGCGATGCCCGACTGGTTTTCCCCCGATGAATGGCGCGCCGTAGCCCTTTCCCTGCGCGTGTCGGCTTGGGCCACGGCGTTAAGCCTGCCTTTGGGCATTCTGGTCGCCTTTGTGCTGGCACGGCGACAGTTTTGGGGCAAGCAGGTGCTCAATGGGCTGGTCCATCTGCCGCTGATCTTGCCGCCCGTGGTGACGGGCTATCTTCTGCTTTTGACCTTTGGACGCAAAGGCTTGGTCGGGCAGTATCTTGAGATGATCGGGATCGTTCTGGCCTTTAAATGGACAGGGGCGGTGCTGGCCGCCGCTGTCATGGCCTTTCCTTTGATGGTGCGCGCCATTCGCCTGTCGCTCGAGGCGGTGGATGCGCGGGTGGAGCAGGCGGCGGGCACGCTTGGGGCTTCGCCCCCGTGGGTGTTTGCCACCGTCACTTTGCCGCTGATCCTGCCCGGGATCATTGTGGGGTCGGTTCTGGCCTTTGCCAAAGCGATGGGCGAGTTTGGCGCGACGATCACTTTTGTCGCGAACATTCCGGGCCAGACGCAAACCCTGCCCTCGGCCATCTATGCGTTTTTGCAGGTGCCGGGGGGGGATGGGCAGGCCTTTGGCTTGGTGCTGGTATCGGTCTTTGTCGCTATGGCGGCGCTGGCTGTGTCGGAATGGGCGTCAAAGGCCGTGGCGCGCCGGATTTCGGGCGCATGATGATGCAGATATCGTTGCAGCACCGCTTTGCAGGCTTTGCGCTGGATGTGGCGTTTGATGTGCCTGCGGGGGTGACGGCGCTGTTTGGGCCGTCAGGGTCTGGCAAGTCAAGCGTGATCAAGGCTTTGGCGGGGTTGATGCGGCCAGATCGCGGGCGGATCAGCGTGGGGGGGCAAGTTTTGCTCGATACCGATCAGCGCATCTTTTTGGCCCCCCATCGCCGCCGGATTGGCTGTGTGTTCCAAGATGACCGATTGTTTCCCCATCTGAGCGTGCGGCAAAACCTGCTTTATGGCCGCTGGTTCTCGCCCGACAAAGGTGGCGTTTCGTTTGAGGCGGTGGTGGATATGCTGGGCATCGGCCCGCTTCTGGCCCGCCGCCCGCAAACCCTGTCAGGCGGGGAACGCCAGCGCGTGGCGATTGGCCGTGCGCTTTTGTCAAACCCGCAAATACTGGCGATGGATGAACCCTTGGCGGCCTTGGATGAGGCGCGCAAGGCCGAGATCCTGCCTTATCTCGAACATCTGCGCGACCAGACGCAGATACCTATTCTGTACGTTAGCCATTCCGTGTCGGAAATCACACGGCTTGCCGGATCGGTGGTGGTGCTGGGCAAGGGTCGCGTTTTAAAAACCGGTCCCGTGGCTGCGGTCTTTTCTGACCCCAACCTGACCCCGTGGCTGGGCGGCGTGCGCGAGGCGGGGTCGGTGATCACCGCACAGGTGGCCGCGCAAGATGCAGACGGGTTGACGCGGCTGGAAACCTCGGCGGGGCCCTTGTGGTTGCCCAAGGTGGAGGCGGCGATTGGGGCATGGCTGCGCGTGCGGATTGCGGCTCAGGATGTGATGATTGCGCTGCAAAGGCCGGACGGGATATCGGCGCTGAACATCCTGCCTGCCACGGTCGTCGCCTTGCGCATGGGCGATGGGCCGGGGGCCATGGTGCAGCTGCGCTTGGGCGAAGAGCTGCTTTTGGCCCGCATCACCCAGCGATCCGCCGTGCAACTGGGGCTGGCGGTGGGGGCATCTGTCTTTGCCGTGCTCAAATCGGTCGCCGTAGCCCCCGGCGACATCGGCGCGCCGCCGATCACGCCTTGACGCCTTCGCACTGGGCAGACTATCCCCGCGCTCGTTCTTGCAGAGGCCCCCATGTCACACGAAACCGAAGCATCGGGCGATTTGCCCCCCGCGCGCCGCAACTTTTACGGGCGCATCCGGGGCAAAACGCTGCGGGCCAGCCAAAAGGATTATCTGGCCGAGGATTTGGGGCCTGTGACGCTGACCGGTGTCACCCGCGCTGAAAACCCCGCGCGCGGCTTGGTGGACCTAGAACCGTGGCGACAAGCGCGCCCCTTGTGGCTAGAGATCGGCTTTGGCGGCGGCGAGCATCTGGTGCATATGGCCGCGCGCAACCCCGATGTGGCGCTGATCGGGGCGGAACCCTTTGTGAACGGCATCGCCATGCTTTTGGGCAAGATCCGTACCGCAGGGGTCAGCAACCTGCGCATCCACCCCGGCGATGTGCGTGATTTGTTCGAGGTTTTGGCCCCTGCCGCCCTGTCGAAAGTGTTTCTGAACTACCCCGATCCTTGGCCCAAGGCGCGCCATCACCGCCGCCGCGTGGTGACGCAGGAATACTTGGTGCCGCTGGCCAAGATCACAGCCTTAGGGTCGGAATTTCGCGTGGCGACCGATATTCCCGATTACGTCCGCCAAACGCTGGAAGAGGTGCCGCAGGCGGGGTTTGATCTGATCCATCAAGGCAGCACCCCGTGGGAGGACTGGCTGTCCACCCGCTACGAGCAAAAGGCCCTGCGCGAGGGTCGCCCGCCGCATTACCTGACCTTCCGGCGCACCTGATCGCGCAGCCCTGTAGACCCTGCGCGCCATCTGTACTATCACCCGCCTATTCACTGCGCAGGAGCGTTCCATGTCTGCCCACGGCATAGCCCAACCGATGACCGCCCATAAATCCGGCCCGCTCAAAGGCACCGCTGCCGTGCCGGGCGACAAGTCTATAAGCCACCGCGCGTTGATCTTCGGCGCCATGGCGATTGGCGAAACCCGCATCACGGGCCTGCTGGAAGGGCGAGATGTGCTCGATACCGCCAAGGCGATGCAGGCTTTTGGCGCGACTGTCACGCACCACGGCCCCGGCGCGTGGAGCGTGCAGGGCGTGGGCGTGGGCGGCTTTCGCGAACCCGCCGATGTGATTGATTGCGGCAATTCCGGCACGGGTGTGCGGTTGATCATGGGCACCATGGCCACCACGCCCATCACAGCAACCTTCACCGGCGATGCCAGCCTGCGCAAGCGGCCCATGGGGCGGATAACGGACCCGTTGTCGCTGTTTGGCACGCAAGCCTATGGCCGCCAGGGTGGACGTTTGCCGATGACGGTGGTGGGGGCGGCCAACCCCGTTCCCGTGCGTTATGCGTTGCCAGTGGCCAGCGCGCAGGTCAAATCCGCTATTCTGCTGGCAGGGTTGAACGCCCCCGGCCAGACGGTTGTGATTGAAAAAGAACCCACCCGCGACCATTCCGAGCGGATGTTGTTGGGCTTTGGTGCGGCCTTGAGTGTGGAAAAGACTGCTGAAGGCAATGTGATCACCCTGACCGGCCAGCCCGAACTGCGCCCGCAGTCGGTGGCGGTGCCGCGCGATCCGTCCTCGGCGGCGTTTCCGGTCTGTGCGGCGTTGATTGTCGAAGGGTCCGACATTCTGGTGCCCGGTGTCAGCCAGAACCTGACGCGCAACGGGTTGTATCTGACCTTGGTGGAAATGGGTGCGGATATCGACTTCCAAAACCCCCGCACCGAAGGCGGCGAACCCGTGGCCGATCTGCGCGTGCGCTTTTCGGGCGATATGAAGGGGATCGACGTGCCGGCAGAGCGCGCGCCCTCGATGATCGACGAATACCCGATCCTGTCGGTTGTCGCCTCTTTCGCCACAGGCACCACGGTGATGCGCGGGGTTAAAGAATTGCGCGTCAAGGAATCCGACCGGATCGACGCCATGGCGCGTGGCTTGGAAGCCTGCGGTGTGCGGGTGGAAGAAGATCAAGACACGCTGATCGTGCATGGCTTGGGCGCGGGCGGCATGCCGGGGGGGGCCACGGCCAAAACCCATATCGACCACCGTATCGCGATGAGCTTTCTGATCGCGGGCATGGCGGCGAAAAAGCCGGTGTCGATCGACGATGCCTCGCCCATCGTGACGTCTTTCCCGATCTTCGAAGGCTTGATGACGGGCCTTGGCGCTGTTTTGACCCACGAAGCGGATTGACGCCTGCGGCTTGGCGTGATGGCTTGGCACAAAGAGTGGGGCGCGCGATGAAATCGGTTTACTGGGCACTTCCTTTGGCAACGCTGGTGGCGTTTGGCGCGCTTTACGGCCATTTTCTGCCGCAGTTGTTGGCAGAGGCGGGCGGCGCCCTGCCCTTTGATCTGCGCCCCTTGGGCTATAGCGCGATGGAGGCGCGGATTTACCTGCAGCACCTGTCGCCGCAGGGCACCGCGCTGTATCAAGGCGACTTTCGTCTGACCGATACGATCTTTCCGATCTTGATGACCTTGACCATGTGCCTGCCACTGCGCCGCAGGGGCGAAATTTGGTTTATGCCGGCCTTGGCCTACGGGATGTGCGATCTGGCCGAAAATCTGGCCGTGTCGCGGGTGGTCCACACCGGCCCCGAGGTCGCAGCACAGGCCGTCGCACTGGCTTCGAGCTTTACCGAGGCCAAGTTTGCCACGGTGAGTGTGGCGCTTGTCTTGGCGATATGGGCAGCCCTGCAAGCTTGGCGCAATCGCTGAGCAGGCTGTGGCCAAGGCAAAAGACGATGGACAAGGGTAGGTAAGCCAGATGGAATTCACAGTGGCCATTGACGGCCCCGCCGCCGCTGGCAAGGGCACGATTGCCCGTGCTTTGGCGGATCGGTTTGGCTTTGCCTATCTGGACACGGGGCTGTTGTACCGTGCGGTGGCGGCCAAGGGCGGGGATCCGGTGCAGGCGGCGGTCGATCTTACCGCGCAAGATTTGGACCGTGACGACTTGCGCAGTTTGGCCGCAGGGCAGGCTGCCAGCCGTGTTGCTGCCATCCCCGACGTGCGGGCTGCTCTCACCGATTTTCAGCGCCGCTTTGCGCGCACCGCAGGCGGTGCTGTGCTGGATGGGCGCGATATTGGCACGGTGATTTGCCCCTTGGCCGAGGTGAAGCTCTATGTCACCTCCTCAGCCGAGGTGCGGGCAGAGCGGCGCTGGCGCGAGGTGGGCGGCGATCTGGCGCAGGTTCTGGCCGAGGTGCGCGAACGCGATGCGCGCGATATGGGGCGGGCCGATGCGCCCTTGCGTCCGGCCGAGGATGCTATTGTCATCGACACCACTGATTTAACCATTGAACAGGCGGTGGCTTTGGCCAACGCCGCCGTCTTTGCCCGATTTCCTGAAAGGACCACACTGTGACCCAAGCCTTGACCATTCCCGATCTGGCCGGAAAAGCCGTGCTGATCACCGGTGCCTCAACCGGGATCGGCGCCGAACTCGCCCGCGCCTTTGCCGCCCAAGGGGCGCTGGTGGGGCTGCATTACAACGCAAGCCTTGCCGCCGCCGAGGCGCTGGCGGCAGAGATTGAAGCGGGGCAGGGCCGTGTCCACCTGATCCGCGCCGATATGTCGACGGGAGAAGGGTCGCGCAGTGCGGTCGATCAGGCGGTGGCGGCCTTTGGGCGGCTGGACGGGTTGATCAACAACGCAGGCGGCATGGTGCGGCGGGTGTCTTATGAAAATGCCACCGAAAAGGACTATGACGAGATTATGGATCTGAACGGTCGCTCTGTCGTGGTGGCGACTGCGGCGGCCATTCCGCATCTGAAGGCTGCGGCCAAGGAGGACAGCGGGTTCATCATCAACACCACCTCGATTGCGGCGCGCAACGGGGCATCGGGCGGGGCGGGGCTTTATGGGTCGTCCAAGGCCTTTGTGCATGACATGACGCGCGGTTTGGCCAAGGAACTGATCCCCTTTGGCATTCGCGTCAATGCAGTGGCCCCCGGTGTGATCACCACACCGTTTCACGAACGCTATTCGACGCAAGCCCAGTTGAACGCTGCTTTGGGCACGATACCGCAGGGGCGCTTGGGTGTGGCGCAAGACTGTGTCGGGGCTTATCTGTTCTTGGCCAGCCGCGCCCTGTCGGCCTATATCATCGGCCAAGTGATCGAAGTGAACGGCGGACAGTTGATGCCGTAAGTCGAACGGGGCCAAGCGGTGCTTGGCCCTCGTTTTGTCAACCGCCCGTGGCCTCGTCGGCCTCGTAAGCCTCGATGATGCGGCCCACCAAGGGATGGCGCACCACGTCTTTGGAGGTGAAGTAGTTAAAGCTGACGCCTTTGACGTTCTTCAAAATCCGCTCCGCCTCGGCCAAGCCAGAGGAAGTGCCGCGCGGCAGGTCAACTTGTGTGCGGTCGCCGGTGATGACCATGCGGCTGCCTTCGCCCAGACGGGTCAGGAACATCTTCATCTGCATCGAGGTGGCATTCTGCGCCTCGTCCAGCACCACGAAGGCATTGGACAGGGT
>JBAXLX010000129.1:0-9102 GCA_037134595.1 Pseudomonadota bacterium | reverse complement strand
TTGATTGGCTTGCCGATGAACGAGCTGTTGGCCTTTACCCGCATGACCGGCGATCTGGTCAAGGCGATGCTGGGTTGCGGCAAGCCCATCATTGCGGCGGTGGACGGGGTGGCCGTGGGGGCGGGGGCGATCATCGCCATGGCCGCTGATCTGCGCCTTGCCACACCGCAAGCCAAATGCGCCTTTCTGTTCACCCGTGTCGGCCTTGCTGGCTGCGACATGGGCGCTTGCGCCATCCTGCCGCGCCTGATTGGTCAGGGTCGTGCCGCAGAACTGCTCTACACCGGCCGCACGATGAGTGCCGACGAAGGCGAACGCTGGGGCTTTTGGAACGCCTTGCACAATGCCGACGATCTGGAACCCCAAGCCCGCGCCTTGGCCGAACGCTTGGCACAGGGGCCGACCTTTGCGCATTCTATCACCAAGACCCAGCTGAACCACGAATGGAACATGACCCTCGACCAAGCCATCGAGGCCGAGGCGCAGGCGCAGGCGATCTGCATGCAAACCGCCGACTTCGAACGCGCCTACCGCGCCTTTGTGGCCAAAGAACGGCCTGTGTTCGAGGGGAACTGACCCATGACCCGCCGCCCCAAAGCGGGGGTTTTGCACCCCCGCACCCCCGCAGAGTATTTGTGCCAAGATGAAGGGGACAGCGATGCCTGATCAAACTTTCCTCGACTGGCCGTTCTTTGAACCCCGCCATCGGGATCTGGCTGCCGCGCTAGAGGCGTGGTGTGTTGCCCACCTTCCGGTGGATCACTCCGATGTCGATGCCGCCTGTCGCGGGTTGGTGGCGGCCTTGGGCGAAGGCGGGTGGTTGCAACATTCCGGCGGGGTTTTGGATGTGCGCAGCCTGTGCCTGATCCGCGAAACTTTGGCGCGCCATGACGGCTTGGCGGATTTCGCTTTTGCGATGCAGGGGCTGGGCATGGGGGCGGTGTCGCTGTTCGGGTCGCCCGAGCAGCGGGTTTGGCTGGATAAGACGCGGGCGGGCAAGGCGATTGCGGCCTTTGCCCTGACAGAGCCTTTGTCGGGGTCGGATGTGGCCGCGACCTCTACTGTGGCCGAGCGGGTGCAAGGTGGCTGGCGGCTGAGCGGCGAGAAGACGTGGATTTCCAATGGCGGGATCGCGGATATCTACGTCATCTTCGCCCGCACGGGCGAGGCACCGGGGGCGCGGGGGCTTTCGGCGTTTTTGATGCCGGCGGATGTGGCGGGATTGAGCGTGGTGGAACGGCTGGAAGTGATTGCGCCCCATCCGCTGGCGCGTTTGCGACTGGACGGGGTCGAACTGCCTGACAGCGCCCTGATCGGGCGGGCAGGCGAGGGGTTCAAGCTGGCGATGGCCGTGCTGGATGTGTTTCGATCCACCGTGGGGGCGGCGGCCCTTGGCTTTGCGCGGCGTGCTTTGGATGAATCCCTAACCCGCGTCACCTCGCGGCGCATTCAGGGCGCGGCTTTGGCCGAGTTGCAGATGGTGCAGGGCCATCTGGCCGATATGGCGCTGGAAGTGGATGCCGCCGCCCTGCTTATCTACCGCGCCGCTTGGACCAAAGACCAAGGCGCGGCGCGTATCACCCGCGAAGCCGCCATGGCCAAGCTTTACGCCACCGAAGCCGCCCAGCGCGTGATCGACACTGCCGTGCAACTGCATGGCGGTGACGGGGTACGCCATGGGTCGGTGGTGGAACAGCTTTACCGCGACATCCGCGCTTTGCGGATTTACGAAGGCGCAAGCGATGTGCAGCGTGTGGTCATCGCACGGTCGATCCTGCCGAAGGAGGCGAAATGACATCCGAACACGAGGTTTTGCACCCCAAAAACTGGAAACCCGCCTTGGGCTATTCCAACGGCATGGCAGCGCGGGGGCGGTTGGTGGTGACAGGCGGGATCATCGGATGGAATGCCGATCAGGAGTTTGAGACCGACGATTTTGCAGGGCAAGCCGCTCAGGTTCTGCGATCGATCGTCGAGGTGCTGGCCTGCGCAGGGGCACGGCCCGAACATTTGGTGCGGCTGACATGGTATGTCACCGACAAGCGCGAGTATTTGGCCAGCCTGAAAGACCTTGGCCGCGCTTACCGCGCGGTGATCGGGCGGCATTATCCCGCCATGGCCTTGGTGCAGGTCGTGGCCCTTGTCGAAGACCGCGCCAAGGTTGAAATCGAAGCGACCGCCGTGGTGCCAGATTAAAGGGGCTGAACGATGTTAGGACCGACAGGGCATCACGACACCTTCACCCGCGACAGGCTGCCCCCAGCGGAGGATTGGCCCGAGATTGCGCCGGTTTTCCATTACCCCGACTGGCTGAACGTTGGGGTGGAACTGTGCGACCGCATGGTGGAACGCGGCTTTGGCGACCGTGTGGCGCTGATCGGCAACGGGCGGCAGCGGACGTATAAGGAACTGGCCGATTGGTCGAACCGCATCGCCCATGCTTTGGTCGATCTGTACGGCGTAAAGCCGGGCAACCGCGTGCTGATCCGCTCGGCCAACAATCCGGCGATGGTGGCCTGTTGGCTGGCCGCAACCAAGGCCGGGGCGGTGGTGGTCAACACCATGCCCATGCTGCGGGCGGGTGAATTGGCGGCGATTGTCGATAAGGCGCAGGTCAGCCACGCGCTGTGCGACACGCGGTTGATGGAGGAACTGGTTACCTGCGCCAAAGCATCCTCCCATTTGCGCACGGTGGTGGGGTTTGACGGCACCGCCAACCATGACGCAGAACTTGACCGCATCGCCTTGTCAAAACCCGTGCGGTTTGACGCTGTGAAGACGGGGCGCGATGATGTGGCGCTGCTTGGCTTTACCAGCGGCACCACGGGCGAGCCCAAGGCCACGATGCACTTTCACCGCGACTTGCTGATCATCGCCGATGGCTATGCCAAAGAGGTGCTGCAGGTCACCCCAGACGATGTCTTTGTCGGCTCGCCGCCCTTGGCCTTCACCTTCGGTCTTGGCGGCCTTGCGATCTTTCCGTTGCGCTTTGGGGCGGCGGCGGCTTTGCTGGAACAGGCAAGTCCGGCCAACCTGATCTCGCTGATCCAAGAACACCGCGCCACGGTGTGCTTCACCGCCCCCACCGCCTACCGCGCCATGCTGAAAGCGATGGAAGAGGGGGCGGATTTGTCATCCCTGCGCGCGGCGGTGAGTGCGGGGGAAACCCTGCCCGCGCCGGTTTATGAGGAATGGATCGCGCGGACGGGCAAGCCGATGCTGGACGGGATTGGCGCGACCGAGATGCTGCATATCTTCATCACCAACCGCTTTGACGATCACAGCCCCGGTTGCACGGGCCGTCCCGTGGCGGGCTATCAGGCCAAGGTTGTGGACGACACCATGGCCGAGGTGCCGCGTGGCACCGTGGGCCGCTTGGCCGTGCGCGGCCCGACCGGCTGCCGCTATATGGCCGACGACCGCCAACGCGCCTATGTCAAAGGCGGCTGGAACCTGACCGGCGACAGCTTTTGGCAGGATGAGGATGGTCGCTTTCACTTTGCCGCACGGTCGGATGATATGATCATCTCGTCCGGTTACAACATCGCAGGGCCAGAGGTGGAAGCGGCCCTGCTGTCGCACCCCGCCGTGCTGGAATGCGCCGTGGTGGGGGCTGCGGATGAAGAGCGCGGCCATGTCGTCGAGGCGCATGTTGTTTTGGGTCAGGGGCATCAGGGCGATGCGCTGATGGTCAAGCTGTTGCAAGACCATGTGAAGGCGGTGATCGCGCCTTACAAATACCCCCGCCGCGTGGTCTTTGTGGCGGCCCTGCCCAAAACGCAAACGGGCAAGATCCAGCGGTTTCGCCTGAAAAGCTAACCGCAGCTTAGGTCAGCTTCAAAGCCACCGCAAACCCCCGCCCTTCGGCGACCGGAGAGCGCAGCACCAAATCAGTCCCCAATCCCCGCGCAATGCCAGCCGCGATGGCCAGACCTAGGCCAGACCCGCTGCCCTGCGCGCCTGCACGTTCAAAGCGCATGGTCAGGGTGGATAGAACCTCGATCGGGATGGCGTCGCAGTCGTTGGTCACAGCAAACGTGCCCTCTGCATCCAGCGTCACCGTGACGGGCCTGTCGGTGCCATGCACCAGCGCGTTTTCGATCATATTGCGCGCCAGAACTGCGAAAGCGTCGGGGTCAAGGCGGGATGGCACGGCCCCCTTGGGCAGGTCAGCCACAATCCGCCCCGCCGCGCTGCGGGCGAAATCGGCCAGCACCATCTGCAAGATCGGCACCAGATCGGCAGGCCCTTGGCCCAGCATCGCCCCACCTTCGGCGCGGGCCAGTTGCATCAGCTTTTCGGCCAGACGGGCAAGGCGTTTTAACTCTGCCTCGACCGTTACGGCGCGCTGGCGCAGCGGCCCTTGGGGGCTTTCGGCCACCAAGCGCTGCGTTTGCGCCAAGGTGGCCGCAATCGGTGTGCGCAGTTCGTGGGCGGCATTGGCGGCAAAGGCGCGCTCTGCCTCTAGCGTGCGGCTTAAGCGGGCCATTAGGCGGTTGGCGGCGTGTTGGATGGGCACCAATTCGCTGCGCAAATTGGGCAGCTTCAAGGGAGACAGATCATCGGCCCCTTTCACCCGCAAGGCCACCGACAAATGCGCCAAGGGCCGCAGCGCCCGGCTGACCCAAAGGGCGACACCAAACAGCGTCAAGGGCAACAGCACGCCCAAGGGCACCAGCATCGCCAGCACGGTTTCGCGCAAAGCCGTCTGGCGATGGGTCAGCGGTTCGGCCACTTGGATCGTATATTGCCCCGAGACAGCCGAGCGGCTGAAAACCCTATGGTCGGCCGTGGTCACAAAGCCTTGGCCCTTGACCGTGTCAAACACGCGCAGATCGGCGTCATGCGAATACATCAAGACCTGCCCTTGCCCATCGCGGATGACATAGGTGATCTTTTCGTCATGCTGGGCGATGGGCAAAATCCGCTTCGCGCCCGTAGCATCGTCAGAGCCGATCAGTTCCACCACCGCCAAGGGCAAAATCCGCTCGCCGGTTTCCTGCAAAGCGGCGTCAAAGCTTTCGTCGATCTCGTCCTTGATCACAAAACCGCTGCCCAAAACAGCCAGCAGCCACAAGACAACCAGCATGACCGACACGCCAACCGCGATCTGCCCGCGCAAAGAGTGCAGGATCTTCACGGTGTGCCCAATCTGTAGCCAAGGCCCCGAAGTGTTTGCACCACGTCTTTCCCCAATTTCTTGCGCAAGCGGCTGACATAGACCTCTATCGTGTTGCTTTCGACTTCGGAATCAAAGGCGTAGATCTGATCCTCGATCTGGCTTTTCGACACGATCTGCCCGGGTCGCTGCAACAATGCTTCAAAAATGATCCACTCGCGTTGCGATAGATCAATCTGGCCTGGCGGGCCGTGGATGGCATGGGCGGCAAGGTCGATTTCAAGCGCGCCCAAGGTGATCAGCGGGTTAGGGTTGCCCGCATAGCGCCGCGCCACGGCGGCGATGCGGGCGGACAGTTCGGCAAGGTCAAAGGGTTTGACCATGTAATCGTCGGCCCCTGCGTTCAGCCCTTCGATCCGTTCTGTGATGCGGTCATGGGCGGTCAGGATCATCACGGGCGTCACCGATCCTTTGGCGCGTAAGGCGCGCAGAAAATCAATGCCGCGGCCATCGGGCAGGCCAAGGTCAAGCAAGATCAGATCATAAGGCATCGTGGCCAACAGGTCGCGGGCATAGGCCAGCGTGGGGGCCAGATCGGGCATATGCCCTTCGGCGGCGATCTGGTCGCGCACGGCACCGCCCAAACCCGGGTCATCTTCGATCAGCAGAATACGCATGGGTCCTCCGTCATCTGCCATTGACCGCGTTTAGCTGACACCAAGCTGAACGCGATGGGGCGGTTTCGTTCAGGTCTGCGTCAGGTTGGCAGGTGCAGATGGCGCAGGTTTGAAAGGATTTCGCCATGCGCCCTGCCCTTTTGTTTGCAGCCCTAGCCTGCCTTGCCCCCACCTTGGCCCTAGCCGAGGTGGAATGTCACGCGCCGATGGACAATTGGCAACCCGTGGCCGCCCTGAAGGCCGAGGTGGCAAAGCTGGGCCTGACGGTGATCAAGATCCGCGCCGATGACGGCTGCTACCACGTCAAGGCGACGGATAAAGACGGCAAGCCCGTTGAAGCCGTGTTCGATCCGCAAACGCTGCACCTGCTGGCGCGTTCTGACACAGACCACGAAACGGGCGATCGCGACGAACAGGGTCAAAACTGACCCCTGCCCCCTTTAGATTATAGGAGCTTTCATGTACCGCACCTCTACCGCCCTTGCCCTGTCGATGGCCGCTTTGGCCCCCATCGCCGCCAATGCCAACCCTGTGACGATTGATGTCACGATTGCCCAGTACCAAGGCCCCAATGCCTTTCTGGCGATGTATCTGACCGACAAATCCGGCGCGTTCAAAAGCACCGTCTGGGTGGCGGGGGGCAGCACCCGCTATTGGCGGCACCTGCGCACATGGTTTGATGCCACAGGCGGCCAAGGCGCAGATGGCGTCACCGGCGCAAGTGTCGGCGCGGGCCGCACGCTGACGATCACGCCAGACATCTCGGCCGCGATGATTGACGCGGGCTATGTGCTGCACATTGATGCCGCCGCCGAAAACATCGGCGAAAGCCCCAACGAGATTCAGGTGCCCTTGACCACGGCCGGCGCAGGCCAGCCGACCGCAGGAACCGGCTTTATCGCCAAGTTTCAATACGGCCTGTAAAACATCCACAGTCAGGACCTTTTCATGGTGCGGCATCTGCATTCCCTGCCCGGTTTGATCTTTGGCCTGATCCTTTTGGGTCTGGCCTCGACCGGAGCGATCCTGTCGCTGGCCCCGCTGCTGGACAGGGTGCAGGCCCCCGCTGTCAGTGCCCAAAGCGTGGCGGATGTGGCGGCCTTGGCTATGGCGGAAAATCCGGGCCTGACACGGCTGCACCGCAGCCCGAACGGGGTGATCTCGGCTTCTGTCAAAGCCAAGCTGTTCTTCCAGACGGTCACGATTGATCCTGCGACGGGCAAAGCCACTGGCCCCGCGGGAGCGGGTGGCTTTTTGGACTGGATCAAGGAACTGCATCGCTCGTTCTTTCTGGATCAAGCAGGGCATGGCATCGCAGGCGTCGCCGCCGGTGTGATGCTGGTGATGGCCTTGAGCGGTTTGGTCTTGCTCGCCGCCGCCTTAGGCGGATGGCGGCGGATGGGGCAAAGGGTGCGGGCCACAGGCGCGCGGGGCTGGCACGCGCGGGTGGCGCGGGTGGCTGTGGTTGGGCTGGTGGTCTCGGCGCTGACGGGCGGGTATATGTCGCTGGCGACCTTTGGGTTTATCAACGACGGCACGCAGGTTCAGGCGGCCTTTCCGGATAAAGTGGCCACGGGCAGCGCTTTGGCGGTGGGGCAGTTGCAAGCTTTGCAAGCCGTGCCCTTGGCCGATCTGCGCGATCTGACCTTTCCGGCAGCGGGCGATCTTACGGATGCTTTCCTGATCCAGACCGCCGCTGGCGAAGGCTATGTTGATCAGGTCAGCGGGCAGATGCTGAACTGGACCGGATACGGCACCGCGCGGCAGATCTGGGAGATGATCTACAAGCTGCACCCCGGTCAAGGCCTGTGGATGGTCGGGCTGGTGCTGGGGCTGTCGGCGCTGGCGGTGCCGGTGCTGTCGGCCACGGGCACGGCGATCTGGTGGGCGCGCCGGCAGGCCAAGCCGCGCTTGCGCCATACAGCACGGGCGGCGGTGGCGGATCTGGTGATCTTGGTTGGGTCTGAGGGGGGCACGACGTGGGGTTATGCTGCGGCCGTGTCAGATGCGCTGCACCAGCAGGGCCTGACGGTGCATGTCGGCGCCATGAACGATCTGGGCCATTATCCGCAGGCGGGCGGGTTGATCTTGATGACCTCGACCTACGGCGATGGCGTAGCCCCTGCCAGTGCGGCGCGGTTCTTGGACAAGCTGGCGCAGAGCCAAAACAGCCTGCCCGTGGCCATTCTGGCCTTTGGCGACCGGATGTTTGCCAATTTCTGCGGCTATGCGGATCAGGTGTCAGCGGCGGTGGATGCGGCGGGGTGGCCAAGGTTTTTGCCCATGGCACGGGTTGACCGCCAATCTGCCGCTGATTTCAACGCTTGGGTGCAAGATCTGGGAGCGCTGTTGGGCCTGACCCTGACGCCGGATTTGCAGATCCAGCGGCCCAAGACCACCAAGCTGGAACTGGTGGCACGGCAGGATTACGGCGAGCAGGTTCAAGCCCCCACCACTGTGCTGCGCTTTCAAGTGCCCCGCCCCGCAGGGTGGCGCAGGGTGTTCGTGCGGGGTCCGGCCTATGCGGCGGGTGATCTGTTGGGCATGATGCCACCGGGCAGCGATGTGGCGCGGTTGTATTCGCTCGCCTCCTCCCGCCGCGATGGGTTTATCGAGATTGCCGTGCGCAAGATGCCCGGCGGGGTGTGCTCGGGCTGGTTGCACGATCTGGCAATCGGGGCGCAGATTGACGCGTTTATACGGCCCAACCCGGCCTTTCGCCCGCAATCGCAAGGGCCTGTGATTATGATTGCCGCAGGCACGGGGCTTGGGCCGATGGTCGGCTTTCTGCGCAGCATGGGCCAAGGACAGGGGGCAGAGTTGTATTTCGGCGCGCGTGATCCGGCGTCAGATTACCTTTACGAACAGGTCTTGGCCGATGCCGTGGCCCAAGGGAGCCTGTCGCGCCTGACCACCGCCTTTAGCCGCGTGCAAGACCGCGCCTATGTGCAAGACCGCTTGCGCCGCGATGCTGCGCATTTGGCCGAGCAAGTTAAGAAGGGCGGGCAGGTGCTGGTCTGCGGATCCATCGCCATGGCCCGTGCGGTGGCGGTTGAATTCGAATCCGCCCTTGCCCCGCTTGGCCTGTCCGTTGCGGCCCTGCGGGCTGAAGGGCGTTATCTTGAGGATGTCTATTGACCCTGCGCACCCTCTCTGGCCCCGCGATGGGCAGCCGCTGGACGGTGCGGCTATCGTGTGACAACGATCAGGCCGCTGTCTTGACGACCCTGTGCGCCCAAGCCGTGGAAGCACATCGGCCTCGGTGAGGGCGGCGGGTGGCGGGGCTGGGGCCATGTGAAGTGGATT
>JBAXLX010000128.1:0-9124 GCA_037134595.1 Pseudomonadota bacterium | reverse complement strand
ATGTCAAAAGCGCATCTCACGGTTCTCAACTTTTACACCCTAAAAGGAACTGCGGCAGAGTTTCGGGCCGCGATTGAAGTGTTGGCTGACCGCGTTCGGCGAGAAGGTCATTCCGGGGTTCGATCCTACCAGTTTTATGTGAACACCGACGAAAAGTCAGCTCGGGCTGTGATCGAGTATGAAAATGCGGCGGCTTGGATCGGCCATCATGACATTGCAATGGCCTGGCCGGAGATGAAGGGCCTTCATGCTGTTGCTGCGCTGAGCGAAGTCACCTTTCTTGGCGAAATGACCCCGGAAATCAAAAGCTGGATTGACCGTTCGACGCTGACTGCCAAACTCAACGTCGGAAATGAATTCGCAGCCGGGTTTCGGCGTTAAGGTCATTTGACCTTTCTCAGTCAGACAGGTGGTTTATCGCCGCTGAAAGCCCTCAACACTGTCGCCTTCAAAGGTGTTCAAGCTTGAGCCTGGACCCGTCACAAAGGAGTTGCCCCATGAAAATCACGGTTGAATGTGCTGTTAATGCCCCTCTTGCCAAAGTCTGGAAGGCTTACACGACGCCTGAAGACATCGTGCAATGGAATGCGGCCTCGGATGATTGGCACACGACCAAAGCAGCGGTTGATTTGCGCGCGGGTGGCGAATTCTCGTCGCGGATGGAAGCCAAAGATGGCAGCTTCGGTTTTGATTTCGCGGGTGTTTACAATAAGATCACTCCGGAAGCCCTGATCGAATATGCTTTTGGCGACCGCAACTGCGCGGTCGAGTTCGTCCCGAATGGCGATACGGTCACTGTGCGTGTTTCATTCGACCCGGAGACCCAAAATCCCGTTGAGCGTCAGCGCGAGGGATGGACGGCAATCCTGACCAATTTCGCCAAATACGTCGAAGCGGGTAAGTGATTTGATTGACTGGATTGGCCAATGAACTTTTGAGGGTTGATCCGTTCATCTAAAGTCTCTGTCGCATATGCGGCTTGCCAACTCAGAAAAAAAGATAGCAGGCCGGTTTTTCGGCCTGCTATCTTTCTAACTTAAATACATGAGTTCAGATTACTGAACGTTGATGTGGATGACTTCGAAGACCAAACTGCCATCATCCTGCATATCGGCGATAGCCCCCTTCGGTCCAAACAGCCAAATCGGTCCGCGTCCGCCCATGGCAAGCGGCTTCCCATCTGCCGTGAGGGCAAGGATCAATTTATCCCCCGCCACATCCGCAGCCGTCAATTCCGGCGCATAGCCATCGGCGGCTTGTACGGAAATGGTTTTGCCCTCGGCACCAGCGGCCTTCAAGACATCGATAAGGCTCGGGCCGGTTGCCGTCACTTCCCGCGGCCAATTGTCATATTTTGCCGTTTCCGTGCGCTGGGGCAGGGCCTTAAGCTCTGCCAACGTAAAGGTGAAAGCCTTGTCGAACTTCACATCCAGATGCGAGAACACAGGATCATCGAATTCATCGACGGGTCCACGGTTAGGATGCGAAACATTGCCTGTCACCGTCAGAATGACCGGATCAGCGCTGTCTTCAGCCCAAGACGGCACGGCCAAAAAGCTGCAAGACAGAGCAACAGCGACAGTTAGGAATTTTCTACGAAGCATACCGATACCTCTCGTGTTTGGCTTCTTATGGAACATGGCAATACACGGCCACCCGCCACATCGTATCGGAATAACATGGCAGATTTCTGATGAAAAGTGAGCAAGCGCCGCGCATAGACCATCATCGGGATTCGCCATTTTGCCTCAGGCATTTGAAGGCAACGTCGCGCAGTTTCGCATCAATTCAAGAGAGGTCAGAGCCTAAATCGTTCGCGCTGAATCATCCACAAATTATTGATTTTAAGTTATAATATGGCAATTTTTGCGCCTCTGACCCCATAGTTTTGTATGTTTTCTTCCGAAACCTTGCAATTTCGGTTCTGACCATGAAGCACCGTTCACGCTGTGACGAATAAGATGACCTTCTGCGCCCGGGTTTGATCGACTTGATCACTCCACGCCACGCGTTGGTGAAGCTGGCGTCGCTGATCGATTGGGAGGTATTCGACCGAGTGTGGGCCGGGTTTTTTGCCATCCGGCAAGGGGCGGCCCGCGATAGAGCCGCGATTGGTGGCCGGGTTGCTTTATCTGCAGCACGCTTACCCTCTGTCACACGAGCCGATGCGCTATGAATTTCGCTGCAAGGTCAGTGTCGCCACCACATTGGACGAGGGCATTGTGGTCGGTATGCGCAGATTTGCCGGCACCCCTTACCACGGCGACACCGTGAAAGAGGCCCCCCAACAGGTGGGGATACTGACCGACCAGCGCCCCGATCTGGCCGTCGTCGACCGCGGCCATGGGGTGAGGCGACCCGCGTCCTGATCAGCGCAATAGGGCGCGGCCTGACAGCAAAACTGATCGCAGACCTGCGCCTTCGAAGCGCCATCGAGGCCGAGATCGGCCAGATTAAGACCGATGGCCGCCTGTCCGGATGCCCCCTGAAGGGCGCCATCGGCGACGCGGTCTTCGCCGTCCTGAACGCCTGGGGCCACAGCATCCGAAAGATCCTGGCCCACCTCCGGGCTTGGCTTGCCTGGATTATCGCCACGATATGGACCCCAGAAATTCCGCTTAACCCCCACGAAATGAATGCAGATGTGGCTTGGAAGCATTGCTCAGGGCGACCGAAGTCAGGCGGACAGAACCTGCTAAGTTCTGATCACAAATCCCCGCGCGATTTGATGGCGCGCTAAGAAAATCATAAACACGCCGGGTATCACCGAAAACACCGTCATAGCCATGACAAGGCCCCAATCGGTGCGAAAGGTGAATAAGGCTGTGATGGCTTGGGTGATCGGTTTTCCGGATGTTACCGTCAAGATGCGCGCAAAAACCACTTCGACCCACGAGAATACAAAACAGAAAAAAGCCGCCACCGCGATGCCGGGTGCAATGGCAGGGATCAAAAACCGCACAAAGAACCCCGTGCGGCTGTGCCCGTCTAAAAAAGCCATCTCGTCGAATGATCTTGGGATCGCCGCAATGAAGCTTTCCAAAATCCAAATGGCAATCGGCAGGTTGAAGACGCAATGCACAAGCGCGATGCCGACCGGTGAATTGACCAGCCCGGCGCGGGCGAACAAGATAAAGATCGGCAATGATAGAACGACTGGCGGCGTTACACGAAAGGCCAAAAGAAACAGCAAAAAATGCCGATCACCGATAAAGCTATACCGCGCCAAGCCGTAAGCAGCGGGCAGGCCCGCAATCAGGCAAAAGGCGACGTTTAACAAAACATAGGTAACAGAATTACCAATCGACGCGCGCAATTCCGGCCTGTGCAGGATGTTGAGGTAGTTGTGAAAACCGATCGTTCCAATCGGCACGCCGTCGGCTTCCAGTGTTGCGGTAAAGCTTAAGACGATGGCTTGTCCCAAAGGTAAAAGCACGAAACTCCCCAAAACCAAGCAGGCAAATAGACGCAGGACGCCGTACCGGGTCATTGCGGTTTCACCATTTCCGGATCAGCCGTTTGACGCAGTTTGACAAAGATCCACACCAGCGTCAGCACAAAGACAAAATCCACCATCGCCCGCGCTGCGGCCGTGCCGTAGCTATAGGCCTTTATCTCTTCGCCCAATTCCAGCGACAAAAAGGTCGTCGCATCATTGGGGCCACCGGCGTTGATCGTCATCACCTCCGTATAAATCATAAAGCTGTCGACCAACCGCAAGAGCAATACGATCCACAGCGCCCCCGAAATTTGCGGCAACTCGATCCAGCGAAACACCGCCCACCGCGAGGCGCTGTCCACCGCCGCTGCCTGATAATAAGCCGGCTGAATGGAGGATAATCCCGCATAGGCCAAAACCACGACCAGCCCCAGCCAATGCCACGTATCCACCACCAAGATCAGCGCCCAAGTGTGCAAGGGGTTGAATTTGTAATCCAGTGTCAAATGCAGGGCGCTTAACACTTGGCCCCCCAATCCTTCGGCGCGGATAAGGGCCAACCAAAGACCAGCAATCATATTGGACGGTACGACCAAGGGTATGGCCAGACACATCAACATAAAAACCGCACCGCGCGGCCCGATTTTGCGCAACATCAAGGCAATGGCGATGCCCAAGGGCAGTTGGATGCCAAGGGCCAAAGTTGAAAACAGCGCACTTCGGCCAAGGCTGGCCCAAAAGCGCGGGGTGGTGACGATCATGTCGTACCAATCGGTGCCGACCCAAAAGACCTTGTCCAGACTGAAAATGTCATGAAAGGAGTAATTCAGCACCGCCAGCAGCGGCAAAACCGCAACAAAGGTCATGACCAAAGCCGCCGGCACCATCAGCGCCCAAGCGCCATTGCTATGCACTTTCATGCCGCAGCCGCCACGGTCAAGGTTTGGCTGTGGGCTGTCATGGCAGGTTGATCTTGGTTTGCCATTCGCGGCACCGCTGGGCCAGATCGTCTGGCAGGGGCAGGTCGGTAAACATCTCGGAAATCTCGCGCAGCGAGGCAAGGCGCACCGGGGCCGAGCGCGTCAGTTTAGAATGATCGCACACCAGAAAAGTGCGCCGCGCTTGGCGGATGATGGCTTTGGCCACCCGCACTTCGGCGAGGTCGTAATCCAGCAGTTCGCCTTCGGCATCCAAGGCCGAAGCGCCGATGATGGCGACATCTACCTTGAATTGTTCGAAGAAATGTGCGGTCAACTCGCCCACCAACCCGCCGTCAGACCGCCGCAGCGCCCCGCCCGCGACCATGACATCGCATCCGGGGTTGGCTGCCAAGATGTTGGCCACGTTCATGTTGTTGGTGATGACCGTCAGATTGCGGTGGTGCAGCAATTCGCGCGCCACAGCCTCGGTCGAGGTGCCAAGGTTGATGATGATCGACGAATTGTCCGGAATGGCCGCCGCACAGGCCCGCGCGATGGCGGCCTTGGCGCCTTCATTCAGACGGCGGCGTTCGTCATAGCCAAGGTTGGTCACGCCGGTGCGCGGCACCGCCCCGCCATGCACCCTGTCAAGATAGCCGGTATCGGCCAGTTCGGTCAGGTCGCGCCGGATGGTTTGCAAGGTAACGTCAAAGCGTTGGGCCAGATCTTCGACAACCACCCGTCCTTGGGTTTTGGCAATATCGAGAATTTCGCTTTGTCGAAAGCTCAGCGCCATGACCTGTTCCTTTTGCGCTAACCGCGCCATTCGAATGTTCTCTCAGGTTGGGTCTGCGATCAAGCCCCAATGAAAGCAGCGCACAAATCCCCAACTTTCTGCGGCGCGGCATGGTTTTTTGACGCCTTTGCAATACCATCGCCGCCAGAGGGTGCTTATGCTGCAGATGCGCTAAATTGTTCGGTTTGCGCGTTTTGATCTGAATGCGAAAAAAATAGTTGACACAGAGGGCGCAGATGGTGCCCCTTGGGTCTCGTTGGGAGGGATTACGCATGGCAAGTCTAGACCAGCCCAGTGTGGCTGATCTGTTCATCATCGGCGGCGGCATCAACGGTTGCGGCATCGCACGCGATGCGGTGGGCCGTGGCCTGTCGGTGGTTCTGGCCGAGCAGGGCGACCTGGCGCAGGCAACATCGTCCGCGTCGACCAAGCTGTTCCACGGCGGGTTGCGCTATTTGGAGTATTTCGAATTTCGCTTGGTGCGCGAAGCCTTGGAAGAACGCGAAACTTTGCTGGTCGCGATGCCCCATATCTCTTGGCCGATGCGATTTGTGCTGCCCTATCACCGCGATATGCGCTTTGAAGGCGATACCCCCACAGGCCGGCTGATTGCCACCTTTATGCCGTGGATGAAGGGGCGCAGGCCGGCTTGGCTGATCCGGCTGGGCTTGTTTTTGTATGATACGATGGGGGGCCGTAAAATTCTCCCCCCCACCCGCACGCTGGACCTGCGCGCCGATGCGGCGGGCGCGCCGCTAAAAGCGCGATTTGCGCGGGCTTACGAATATTCTGATTGCTGGATCGAGGATGCCAAGCTTGTTTCGCTCAATGCGCGCGATGCGGCAGAAAAAGGCGCAGTCATTTTAACGCGCACCCGTGTCGTCAGTGCCGAACGGCGGGGTGATCTGTGGCATATTGTCACGCAAGGGGCGGATGGCCTTCAAACCCACCAAGCGCGGGCTTTGGTCAATGTCGGTGGGCCTTGGGTGGAAGACATCATCCGCAATGTGGCGCGGATTAACTCCTCTGAAGGGGTGCGGTTGGTGCGCGGCTCGCATATCGTGACCAAAAAGCTCTACGATCACGACCGTTGCTACTTTTTCCAAGGCGAGGATGGCCGGATTATCTTTGCCATTCCTTACGAGCAAGATTTCACCCTGATCGGCACGACGGATAAAGATCATCAAGGCCCGCCCGGTGATCCGCAGTGCACCGATGAAGAGCGCGATTATCTGTGCGCCTTTGCCAGCCAGTATTTCGCCAAGCCTGTCACCGCCGCCGATGTGGTATGGTCTTATTCCGGCGTGCGCCCGCTGTACAACGACGGGGCCAAATCTGCCACGGCGGCCACGCGGGATTATGTGCTCAGCGTGGATGACAACGGCCCGCCTTTGCTGAATGTGTTTGGCGGTAAAATCACCACCTATCGCCGTTTGGCCGAAGGGGCGCTGGCCAAACTGTCGCCCTATTTTCCGAAAGCCAAAGCGGCATGGACAGCGTGCGTGCCTTTGCCCGGTGGCGATTTCCCCGTGGGCGATGTGGGGCGCTTGACGGCCCAACTGCGGGAAAATCATCCGTTTTTAACCGCCTATTGGGCCGCCCGTCTGATCCGGGCCTATGGCGCAGAGGCGGCTGTGATGTTGCAAGGTGCGCGCACCGCCGCCGATCTGGGGCGTGACTTTGGCCAAACTTTGACTGAAATCGAAGTGCTTTGGCTGATGAAACACGAATTTGCGCGTGCTGCGGCAGATGTTGTCTGGCGGCGCACGAAATTGGGGCTGCGCATGACACCAGAGCAAATCGCCGCCTTGGAACAGTACATGTCACAAGACGCGGCCTTGCCAAATGGTCTTGCCCGCTCTGAAGTGAGGGAAACGCATGGCGCTTGAGTTGAAAGCCGCAGGCCGGATTGTCAAAGGGCAGGTCTATATCCAGCCCACCGATCTGGTGCTGGAAAAAGGCACGATGAATGTTCTGCTCGGGCCGACCTTGGCGGGCAAGACATCGTTGATGCGGTTGATGGCAGGGCTGGATGTGCCCAGTGCTGGGGCGATCCATTGGAATGGCTCCGATGTTACAGGCCAGCGCGTGCAAGATCGCAAGGTGGCGATGGTCTATCAGCAGTTCATCAATTATCCCGCCATGTCGGTCTATGACAACATCGCCTCGCCGATGCGACTGATGGGCAAATCCAAGGCAGAGGTTGATAGGGCCGTTCGCTCTACCGCCGAGATGCTGAAGCTGACCCCGCTTTTGCAGCGCAAACCCTTGGAACTCTCGGGCGGCCAGCAACAGCGCTGCGCTTTGGCGCGGGCTTTGGTGAAGGGGGCGGGGCTTGTCTTGCTCGACGAACCCTTGGCCAACCTTGACTATAAACTGCGCGAGGAATTGCGCGCCGAAATCCCGCGCATCTTTGAAGAATCGGGTGCGATTTTTGTCTACGCCACCACCGAACCCGAAGAGGCCCTGTTGCTTGGCGGCAACACCGCCACGATGTGGGAGGGGCGGATCACCCAATTCGGCCCGACCCCGCAGGTCTACCGCCAGCCCGCCGATGCCATCACCGCGCGCTTGTTCAGCGAACCGCCGATGAACTTTGTGTCTTGCGTAAAGCAAGGCCACCGGATCAGCTTTGGCGCAGACACCCACGCCCCCGCCGACGGGCTGTTGGCCGCCCTTCCCGATGGCCCCTATCGGGCGGGATTTCGGGCGAACCATTTGCACCTGAACGCGCATTCCGGCCAGTCGGTGTCGTTTGCCTGCGATGTCACGGCGACCGAGATCACCGGATCTGAAACCTTCCTGCATGCCAGCCACGGCGACAACCGCTGGGTCGGGCTGGTGCACGGGGTGCATGCGCTGACCACGGGGCAAAGGGTCACGCTTTGGCTGGACCCAAGCCATGTCTATGTCTTTGACCCTGCGGGCCGGCTTGCAGCCCCTGCGGCCTATGCGGTGGGGGCTTAAGCTATGGCACAGATTACGCTGAAAAACCTGGCCCACAGCTACCTGCCCAACCCGCAGGGAGAGGCGGACTTTGCCTTAAAGGAAATGGACCATGTCTGGCAAGACGGCGGGGCCTATGCCCTGCTTGGGTCGTCAGGCTGTGGCAAAACAACGCTTCTCAACATCATCTCGGGCATCGTGCGCCCCAGCCATGGCCGGGTGCTGTTTGGCGAGCGCGATGTGACCGATCAGGAAACCGCCGCGCGCAACATCGCCCAAGTGTTCCAGTTTCCCGTGGTCTACGACACGATGACCGTGCGCGAGAATTTGGCCTTTCCCCTGCGCAACCGTGGCATGGATGCGGCCTATATCGCGGCCCGCGTCGCCCATATCGCCCAGATGATCGGCATGGAAGACCGTCTGAACCGCAAGGCGCGCGGTCTGACGGCGGATGCCAAGCAAAAGATCAGCCTTGGGCGCGGCATGGTGCGCGAAGACGTTAACGCCATTTTGTTTGATGAACCGCTGACCGTGATCGACCCCCATATGAAGTGGGAATTGCGCACTCAGCTGAAACAACTGCACCGCCAGCTTGGCCATACGATGATCTACGTCACCCATGACCAGACCGAGGCGCTGACCTTTGCCGATAAAGTCGTGGTGA
Source organism: Pseudomonadota bacterium (assembly GCA_037134595.1). Lineage (GTDB taxonomy): Bacteria > Pseudomonadota > Alphaproteobacteria > Rhodobacterales > Rhodobacteraceae > Stagnihabitans. The sequence goes on along the minus strand of JBAXLX010000128.1, from coordinate 359 downwards.
TGTATGACGGCCGCGTGGTGCAAATCGGCACGCCCGAAGAGCTGTTTGAAACCCCCGCCCATACCTTTGTCGGCTATTTCATCGGCTCACCCGGTATGAACCTGATGCAAGCCACGATCACCGGCAACCGCGCCCATCTGAACGGCTGCGAAGTCGCCCTTGGGGCCAGCTACGCGCCCGTGGCAGGGCGCAGCCAGATCGGCATTCGCCCGGAATACTGCAGCCTGACCAGCGGCGCGGGCCTGCCCGTCACCCTGCACCGTGTCGAGGATGTGGGCCGCCACCGTATCATCCGCGCTGACCTGTTCGGCCAAGCCTTTAACATGATTGCCCCCGAGGGCATGGCGATCGCGGCCGAT
>JBAXLX010000127.1:0-9152 GCA_037134595.1 Pseudomonadota bacterium | reverse complement strand
CCGCTGACCACCACCTTGCTGCAAAAGTACGGGGCCAAGTGGACACATTCGCTGGCGATCAACGACCTGTATTTTGACTTCATGGGCCCGTCATTGGCCGCAGCCGGCATCGACGGCAAGGGCGCGCCCAAGGCCGGTTCGGCTGGCGACGGTTCGGAAGCGGCTTTCCAGCGCATTCGCGGCGGGCAGTATCAGGCCGTGACCGTGGCCGAACCGCTCAACCTGCAAGGCTGGCAGATCGTGGACGAGCTGAACCGCGCTGTGCAGGGTCAGGCATGCTCGGGCTATATCACCGCTCCGGCGCTTGTGACCGAAGAAGGGCTGAAAGCCATGGGCGACAGCAACGCCTTTGACCCGCAAAACGGCTACCGCGACGCCTATGCCGCGATCTGGGGCAAGTAAGCAGGTCTTATGACAGCAACAGGTGCCGGGGCGAAAGCCTCGGCACTTGTCTTTTCTGGCAGCGCCGCAGGGATCGGCATTTTGCCGCAAGGGATCTGACAGAGGGAAAAGTCAGGTCTCTGACAAGGCTCTGCGGCTTAGGCGGGCGCAACGACGATCGTCAGGGTGGTCAACAAATAGGCAAGCACGTTCCTCGGCCGCTGGCTGCTGTCATGTCCGCCGGTCGGATCACGATAGGTGCTGATGTCTAGGAACTTCCTGAGGAAAAAACGATAGTTTTCAGAATCTTGCGAAATATGTCCACGGGACGAAAGCGCGCCCTTTTTGGGATTTGATGGAAAAGACAGCGCCATCTGAGGGGCTGCGTTCACCAGTGCCCTTTTTGGGCGGTGCATGCGGCGCTCTTATGCACGCCGTCTGCGACATTCAGATGAGATAAAATGACAAAAACCGCCTGCCTGCAAGGGCTTATCCTTCGATCATGGTCGTCAAACCGACTGGGATCGTGGGGGCACTCAAGAGCGCGCCGCCAAGGCTGGTTTTCGTCAATCCGCCGCAAAGCTTGTGCCACAGGGTTTCGGCGGCGGCCGGCGGAACGCCGATGATCAAAGGTTGCGCCCTTGCGCCCAAGCCTGCCAAGCTTCTGGCGTGTCAAGGTCGGTCAGCGCATGTTGGCCGGGCAGGGCTATGGTGTGCAATCGGTGCCGATGGGCCTGAACGAGAGGCCGCGCGCCTTGGTCGCCTGCCAAGGCCGCAAAGGCCGGGCGCAGATCGGCTGGGAAGATGACGGGATGACCGGGCGTGCCCTCTTGACCGCAGGCGCGCAGCAGCGCGTCGGGGGCTGCGTCAGAGGCGTGGACCAGTACCAACAAATCCTGCGCGGTCAGATCGGGCATATCGGCGGGCAAGATCATCAGGCGGCCCTGACCGCAAGCGGCGGCAGCCCGCAGCGAGGCTGACAGGCCCGTTGCCGCATCGTCGATCACCAAGCGCTGCACCGGCAAATCTTGAACCAACCCCAGACGGGCCCCATCGCCGGCACGCAGCGTCACCAAGACCTGCGGCAGGGCTTCCAGCGCCCGCAAGACCGTGCGGCGCAGCAGCGCCACCCCGTCAATCTCGATCAACAGCTTGTCAGTCCCCCGCATCCGCGCGGAGGCTCCGGCGGCGGGAATGACAATGGTCAGGTCTGACATCTTGCGCCCCATGATCAAGGTTGCCGCAGGGGGTTTCACACCCCCTGCACCCCCGTGGAGTATTTGCGCCTCGGTGAAGGGAGCAGATCAGGCGCGCATGCGGCCCTGATCGTCCCACAGCGGGGCAAGGTGGACGCGGGCGGGGCGGCGTTCGCCCAGGATTTCGACCTCGAGCGCCAGCCCGTCGACCACGCGGTCGGCGGGGATGAAGCCTTGGGCCACGGATTTGCCCGTCCAATGGCTGAACCCGCCCGAGGTGCACCAGCCCACCACGCCGCCGTCCAGCCAGATCGGTTCCCACGCCACGACATCGGCATCCGAGACATCAACCACAATCGGCACCAGTTTGCGCGACGGGCCTTTGGCTTTTTCGGCCATGGCGGCGGCTTTGCCGATCCAGTCGGCGGGTTTGTTCCAAGAGATGAACTTATCCAGCCCCGTTTCTGCCGGCGTATAATCGGGCGAGAATTCGCGGCCCCACGAGCCGAACCATTTATCCAAGCGCAGCGACATCATCGCCCGCATCCCAAAGGCGCGCAGGCCAAGGTCGGCGCCTGCGGCATTCAGCGTATCCCAGACTTGGCGCACAGACATATGGTCGGTGAAAATCTCGTAGCCCAGATCGGCGGTGTAGCTGACGCGCTGCACCAAGCAATTGGCCATGCCAATCGTCATCTTGCGCACATCCATGAACTTGAACGCCTCAGCCGAGACATCGGACCGCGTCACGCGTGCCAGCAATTCGCGGGCCTTGGGGCCTGCGATCTGAAAGCCAGAGCGGGCGTCAGAGATGTTTTCAACCGTCACACCCTCGGCGGCGTTCTGTTCGAACCAGCGCACATGCCAGCCCTGCGCGCCGTAGCTGGCGGTCAGCTGGAATTCGGTTTCCGACAGGCAAGACACAGTGAAATCGCCAATGATCTTGCCCGAATGGGCCAGCATCGGGGTCAGCGACAGACGGCCGGGTTTGGGGATGCGCCCTGCCATGATCTTATCCAGCCAAGCGCGGGCATTGGCCCCTTTGACCAGATATTTGCCGAAGTTCTGCACCTCGTTGATGCCCACGCCTTCGCGCACGGCCATCACCTCTTGGCGGGTCGCCTCCCACGCGTTGGAGCGTTTGAAACTGGGTTCCTCGTAGCGCGGTTCGCCCGGCAGGGCGTAGTAATTGGGCACTTCCAGCCCGTATTGCTGGCCCCAGACGGCGTTCATCTTGTCGAACACCTCGTACATCGGCGGAGTGCGGAAGGGGCGGGCGGCGGGGCGTTCCTCGTTCGGGTAGCCGACCGAGAAGCGCATCTGGTAGTTTTCGATCACCTTGGGCACGGTATAGCCGGGGCTGGTCCAATTGCCAAAACGCGCCACGTCAAAGCCGCGCGGGTCGCGTTCGACCTCGCCGTGGATCATCCATTGCGCCAGCGCCAGGCCCATGCCGCCGCCTTGGCTGAAGCCTGCCATGACAGCGCAAGCTGACCAATAGTTGCGCAGACCCGGCACGGGGCCGATCAGCGGGTTGCCATCGGGGGCAAAGGTGAAAGGCCCGTGGATCACGCGCTTGACGCCTGAGCGTTCCAGCACGGGAATGCGGCGATAGGCGAAGTTGACGGAGTCTTCGATTTTGTCGAATTGCTCGTTGAGCAGTTCGTGGCCAAAGTTCCACGGCGTGCCATCGACCGACCACGGCTCACACGGCTTTTCGTAAAAGCCGATGCACATGCCGCGGCCTTCTTGGCGCAGGTAGAATTCGCCGCCCGGGTCCATGACATGGGGGAATTCGCGCCCCGTTTTCAGAATGTCCATAATTTCGGGGATATCGTCGGTGACGATATATTGGTGCGCCATGGGCAGCAGCGGCAGGTAAATCCCCGCCATGGCCCCCACTTCACGCGCCCAAAGGCCACCCGCGTTCACCAGATGCTCGCAGGTGATCGTGCCTTGTTCGGTCACCACTTCCCAGCCGTCTTTGGTGGGGTTGGTCTCCAGCACACGGTTGTGCAAGATGATCTCGGCCCCGCCCATGCGGGCTGCTTTGGCATAGGCATGGGTCGTGCCCGAAGGGTCAAGGTGGCCATCCAGCGGGTCGTAAAGACCGCCCAAGATGCCCTTGGTGTTGACCAAACCGTCGGTGAGTTTCGAGATTTCAGCGGGCGACAGGATTTCCGTATCCAGCCCCATATAGCGGTGCTTGGCGCGTTCGGCTTTCAACTGTTCAAAGCGTGCTTCGTTATCGGCCAAAGTCACGCCGCCCACATGGTGCAGCCCGCAGGACATGCCTGTGATCGCCTCAAGCTCTTTATACAGGCGGATCGTATAGCCTTGCAACGCGGCCATATTAGTGTCGCCGTTGATCGTATGAAACCCGCCTGCCGCGTGCCATGTCGAGCCAGAGGTGAGGTCAGAGCGTTCAATCAAGGTCACATCCGACCAGCCAAGCTTGGTCAGGTGATACAGAACAGAGCAGCCGACAACGCCGCCGCCGATAACCACCACGCGTGTATGCGATTTCATGACCATTCCTTATGCAGTGCGAATTTTTGTCAGAGAATACCTGCGACCGTGCAAAGTCACGCCAGAAGGCGACATTGCACGTCGCGGTTAGACTGCAAGCCAGCCCCTATTGGGCAGAGGCCGGTAAGCTGACGCCAAAGGGACGGCGTTATTTTTCCGGCAGCAACCCGCGCGGGCTAAAGCGCAGCACCAAAAGCAGCGCCACGCCGAGGGTCAGAAGGCGCAGTTGCGGGGCAACATCCACCAAATGCGCCTTCAGCGCGCCATCGGCCATGCCGGAGGTGATCACGCCCATGACCAAAGGTCCGGCGTTGTCGACGATCAGCCACAGCCAGCCCACCAACAAACCGCCCAGCACCGAGCCCCAATTGTTGCCCGACCCGCCGACGATCACCATGATCCAGATCAGGAAAGTAAAGCGCAACGGCGTATACTCGCCCGGCACCAACTGCCCCAGCATCGAGACATACATCGCCCCTGACATGCCCACGACCGCCGCTCCCAGAATGAAGATGATCAAATGCTGACGCTTCACGTCTTTGCCCATGGCCGAAGCAGCGATCTCGTTGTCGCGAATGGCGCGCATCATGCGACCCCACGGGGAATTGAGCGCACGCTGCAGCAGCCACAGCAAAATCCCCAAAACAATGGCGAACAACACAATATAGATGCCTTTGACCGACAAGGTCGATGTTGTCGTCACGTCTAAGCCCCATTTGGCGCAAAAGGCCAAAAAGCCCGGATCAGCCTGCATATCCACTTCGTATGGCACAGGCCAAGGCCGCGGCAGGCCGACAAAGTTTTTCACCCCGCGCGACATCCAATCTTCGGATTTGATGGCCGTCAGCACGATTTCGGCAATGCCAAGGGTGGCAATGGCCAGATAATCCTCGCGCAGGCCAAGGGCGATTTTACCTATGGCCCAAGCGGCGACAGCGGCGAAAAGACCGCCCACCGGCCAAGCCCAAATGGAATTCAGCCCAAACCCGCCAATATTGCCGTGGGTGGCCGGATCAAAAGCCTCGATCCGCTCGACCGCCGGGTCAAAGACGCCGCGGTACACAAAAAAGCCGCCGATCAAGATGACAGCCACCGCCAGAGTGCGCGCGCGCCCCGGCGCCATATAGGTCCAAGCGGCAACCGCCGCCGCAATCCCCGCCACGGCCAAGGCCAAACCGCCGATCGCCTGCCAACCGCCTGCGGCAAAGGCCTCGGGCACGGGTTGGCCCGACACAAACACCACCGCCAAACCGCCCAAAGCGATTGACCCGACAATGCCGGTGGAAAACAGCCCCGCGTAGCCCCATTGCATATTGACCCCCAGCGCCATGATCGCGCTCAGAAGTCCAAGGATCAGAATGTTCAAACTGACGTTCCACGACAGCAAAACCCCGGTCAGGACATACAGCATCCCCACGCCGGCAAAAAGGTAAATGGCCCGGGTGTTCATCTTATTTCCCCTTGTTGAACAGCCCATTGGGCATGAACAAAAGCACGATGATCAGGATCGAAAAGCTGACGGCGAATTTGTAATCGGTGGACAAAAGCTGCATCAGACTGTCAGGCGCCCAAGCTTGGGGGACGACATAGGTGATTACCTTTTTCCAAGCATAGGTCACAACGATCTCAGAGAAGGCCACGACAAACCCCCCCGCCACAGCGCCCATCGGCGAGCCCAAGCCCCCGACCACCGCCGAGGCAAAGATCGGCAGCAAGAGCGAGAAATAAATGTAAGGCCGAAAACTTTTGTCCAACCCGTAAAGCGTGCCGGCAATCACCGCCAAGGCGGCCGCGATCACCCAAGTGACCTGCACCACCCGGTCGGGGTTGATGCCAGACAGCAGCGCCAAATCCTCGTTATCCGAAAAAGCCCGCATCGATTTGCCGGTGCGGGTTTTTTGCAAGAACCAGAACAGGGCGGCCATCGTCAAAAGCGCTGTCACCAGTGTCACCGCCGTGGTGCCTTTGATCGCCAAGCCTTCGGCCAAACCACTCCACGCTTTGAAATCTGCCGCAGAAATCAAGAACCGCCCGCCATCAGCAAAGTTTTGTTCCTCGGTGCCGATGATGATGCGCACAAGGCCGTTCATCACAAACATCACCCCGGCCGAGACGATGACCAAAATGATCGGTTTGGCCTTTTGCTTGCGGTAAAAGCGGTAAACCACCCGATCCGTGCCCAACAAAAGTGCCGAAGTGATGGCGATGCTGAAGGGCAGCGCCAAAAGCGCTGTGGGCAGCGGGGCGATGGAAATGCCAAGGCTTTGAAAGAGCCATGTGAACAAAATCACCACCATGGTGCCAAAGGCCATGGTGTCGCCCCAAGCAAAGTTCGAAAACCGCAGGATGCCAAAGATCAACGTGACCCCCAGCGCCCCCACGGCCAATTGCGCGCCGTAAGACGCGGCCGGGATCACCACAAAGTTCAAAAAAGCGACCAGAGCGTTCAACAGATCCATCCCTTAGCCCCCCAAAAAGCTGCGGCGCACATCGGGGTCGGCCAGCAGATTGGCCCCGGTGTCGGTGTAACGGTTAGCACCCTGCACCAGGACATAGCCCTTGTCGGCGATGTTAAGCGCTTGACGGGCGTTCTGCTCGACCATCAGAATCGAAATGCCCGAGCGCGCCACTTCGATAATGCGGTCAAACAGTTCGTCCATCACAATCGGGCTAACGCCGGCGGTGGGCTCATCGAGCATCAAAAGCTGGGGCTGGGTCATGAGGGCGCGGCCCACCGCCACTTGCTGGCGCTGACCGCCCGACAACTCTCCTGCGGGCTGAAGGCGTTTGGTCTTGAGGATCGGGAACAGGTGATACACCTGCTCCAAAGTCCCCTTGATATCGTCACGCCGCAAAAAGGCCCCCATTTCAAGGTTCTCTTCCACCGTCATCGAGGTGAAAATGTTATGCGTCTGTGGCACAAAGGCCATGCCGCGCGCCACACGGTCTTGCGGCGAGAGTTTGGTGATGTCCTCGCCGTTCAGCCGCACCTGTCCGGCGCGCAGGTTGAGCATGCCGAAGACGGCTTTCATGGCGGTGGATTTGCCTGCGCCATTGGGGCCGACGATCACGGCGATCTGGCCTTTTTCAACGGCAATGGTGCAGTCGTGCAGGATGTCTGTGGCGCCATAACCGCCCGTCATGGCCTCGCCGATGAGGAAGGGGTCAGGCATGGGGGGGCTCCTTCACATTGGTCCGGCGCACGAATTTTCTGCGAAAATTCTCAATACGAATTTTCATGCGAAAATTCTGTGGCACAATTTTCGCAGAAAATTGGTTTTTCTCCGGATTTTCGCAGAAAATCCGTTCTTTGGGGTCAGCCATGCGCCAGCACCTTGTTTTTCAAACCGGTGCCCAGATAGGCTTCAATCACGCGCTCGTCATTCTTGACTTGGTCTACCGTGCCCTTGGCCAGCACTTTGCCTTCGGCCATCACGATCACCGGATCGCACAGGCGGGCGATAAAATCCATGTCATGTTCGATCACACAGAAGGTATAGCCGCGTTCCTTGTTCAAGCGCACAATCGCATCGGCAATCGTGTTCAACAGCGTGCGGTTCACCCCCGCGCCGACTTCGTCCAGAAAAACGACCTTGGCGTCAACCATCATCGTGCGGCCCAGTTCCACAAGCTTTTTCTGCCCGCCCGAGATATTACCCGCTTTTTCATCGGCGATATGGGAAATCGTCAAGAATTCAAGAACCTCGTCGGCTTTCTTGCGCAAAACCGCCTCTTGCCGGGCGATCAATCCGCGGCGGAACCATGTGTTCCATAGCTTTTCACCCGCCTGACCGCTCGGAACCATCATCAGATTCTCGCGCACCGTCATCGAGGCGAATTCATGCGCGATTTGAAAGGTGCGCAGCAAACCTTTGGCGAACAATTCATGCGGGGCGAGGCCGCTGATATCCTGACCATCCATCAACACCCGGCCAGAGGTGGGCTTCAATCGGCCCGCAATCACATTAAACAGCGTGGTCTTGCCCGCGCCATTGGGCCCGATCAGGCCCGTAATGGACCCGGTGGCAATCTCTAAAGAGGCGCCGTTGACGGCACGAAAGGCCCCAAAATGGCGGTGAAGGTCTTGGACGACGATCATATTTCCCTGCTTCGCGCTGTGGCCCTTATGGGCTCTGGGCTGTGTTTAGCAATGGCACGGCCCGGGGGGATAAGCCCCGGGCCGTCTTGGTCTGTCTCAAAGGGCGATCAACGGAACTTGATCGTTTCGTACTTGCCGCCCTTGATTTCGAACTCTTTGTAACGGCCAGCGGATTCGCCAGCGCCGACCAAAGTCACGCCAGACGCGCCATCATAGTCGATCGCTTTGCCAGCCGCGATCAGCTCCATCGCGTGGCCGAGTTGGCCGGGAAGGATCTTTTCGCCCGAGCCGTCTGCCGGACCGTTGGCGATTTCCATGATCTTGGCCGAGTAGACCTTGGAGTCGGTCGAATTGGCCGCCTGCATGGCCAGCATGATCAGCGCTGCTGCGTCGTAGCTTTCCATGGTATAGGGCGAGGTGGCGTCGTACGCCGGATAATCTGGATAAATTGCATGGATCACGGAGCCCATGACCGCAAGAACCTTTGCTCCTTCTGAGTCAGACTGTGCGACTTGGCCGTAGGACCCGTCCAAAGCCGGGCCAATGGCTGCGGGCAGGCTGTCGCCCACCATGCCGCCGGGCAGACCGAACTTGGTGAAAGCGCCGGTGTCGAGCGAAGCTTGGATGATGCCCTTGCCGCCCTGATCCAGATAGCCTGCCACAACCAGCAGATCGCCGCCAGCAGCGGCCAAAGATGCCACTTCGGCCGAGTAGTCGGATTTGCCGTCTTCATGCGGGATATCGATGGTCACTTTGCCGCCGACAGCTTGGAACGAGGTCGAAATCGCGTCTGCCAGACCCTTGCCGTAGTCGCTGTTGGAATAGGTCAGCGCGATCGAGGTGACGCCATGCTCTTTGAGCACGTCTGCCATCACTTCGCCTTCGCGCGCATCCGAGGGGGCAGTGCGGAAGAACAGGCCGTCATCTTCAGCGGTCGACAAAGCCGG
>JBAXLX010000126.1:0-9157 GCA_037134595.1 Pseudomonadota bacterium | reverse complement strand
CGCCCATACCGTCATCCAGCGGCTTGTCGATAGCGACAAACCATTGCGGCGTGTTGCGGTAGATCAGCGGCGCTTTGGAGCGCCACGAATGGGGGTAGGAATGTTTCAGTTTGCCCTTGGCAAGCAATGTGCCCGTGGCCGCCAGCGCCTTGATATTGCTGACATTGGCAGGGCCTTCTTTGCCTTCCGCCGTCAGGATCGCTTGGCCGCCAAACAGCGGCAGGTTGGCGCGGTAAGACCCGTCTGCTTCGACATTATAGGTCATGGGCAAGCCAAACTTGACGCCCATCTGATAGTCGTCATCGCCGTGGCTGGGGGCGGTGTGCACAAAGCCCGTGCCTGCATCGTCGGTCACATGGTCACCGGGCAGAAGCGGCACGTCAAAGTCCCACTCACCCGCGCCGCCTTCGATGCCACGGTAGGGGTGGGCGAGCAGAACGCCCGTCATCTCTGCCGCCGCCACATCGCGCAGGCGGGTGAAGGCTTCGACCTTAGCGGATTTCATGACAGCTTCGGCCAAAGCATCGCCCAGAACCAGCAGTTCGCCGACCTTGGCCGTAGAGTTTTCGCCCAAAGCGTCCACACGGTACTGGCCGTAAGCGATCGTCGGCCCAAAGGATACCGCGCGGTTTTGCGGGATGGTCCACGGGGTTGTTGTCCAGATCACCACCGATGCGCCCTGAAGTGCACCGCCCAAGGGCGCAAACCTTACCCAGATCGTATGGCTGGTCAGATCGTGATATTCCACCTCGGCCTCGGCCAAGGCGGTCTTTTCCACCGGCGACCACATCACGGGTTTTGAGCCTTGATACAGGCTGCCGTTCATCAGGAATTTCATGAACTCGTCGGCGATCACCGCCTCGGCGTGGTAGTTCATCGTCAGATACGGGTCATCCCAGTTGCCCGTGATGCCCAACCGCTTGAATTCGGCGCGTTGCACGTCGATCCAGCCTTCGGCAAAGCGGCGGCATTCTTGGCGGAAGTCGACGATGTTCACATCGTCTTTGTTCAAGCCTTTGGCGCGGTATTGTTCTTCGATCTTCCATTCGATGGGCAGGCCGTGGCAATCCCAGCCCGGCACATAGCGGGCATCTTTGCCCATCATCTGCTGGCTGCGCACCACCATGTCTTTGAGCACTTTGTTCAGCGCATGACCGATGTGCAAATGGCCGTTGGCATAGGGCGGGCCATCGTGCAGCGTGAAATCTTTCCGCCCCGGTTTGCCGCGCAGGCGGTTGTAAACACCGATCCGCTCCCACCGCGCCAGCCAATCAGGCTCGCGCTGGGGCAGGCCTGCGCGCATGGGAAAGTCGGTTTCTGGCAGGAAAACACTGTCGCGGTAGTCGGGGGTCGGCGTGTCAGCGCACATCGGGGCAGTCCTTGCAGGAGAATTGGGCAAAAGATCGTATGGGGGCGGCCAAGCGCCAATGTCCCGGCGTCTGAGATCAGAACGCCGGGCCGATAATTCGCAAGGGGATCACGCCTATCAACCTCATGCCCGCCTTATAGAAAGGGGCGCGGCTTGGGTAAAGGGGAAGTGACATCAGGCTTGGGTCAAAAGCCCAAGCTGATCCAGCACCCAAACCCCCAAGGCCTGCACCATATCATCGCGCCCCGACAGCGGGCCGGGGCGATACAAAGCCGAGGCCAGCGCCTTTTGCTGCTTTTCCAAAATGCCCACATCCTCGCGGCCCACCCGTTCCCAACGGTCGTAATAGGGGGCAGCGCGGGTGGCAAAATCGGGCTGCTTTAGGCGCGCGGCGGGGAAACATCCGCCGATTTCCAGCCGCGATTTGTCGGCTGCGATGGGGGTAACGTTCAGCCACCACAGGCAATCTTGCGCCACCGCGAATTGCATCGTGGGCAGCGCCACGGTGAAATAGGTGCCCATCTGCGCATCGGCGTCTAGCCCGTCAATCTTGTCAAAGGGCGGGATCGTATCTGATAGCGTTGCAACCGAGCGGCCCGAGATCACCTGAATGCAGATCCAATTCCCCTTGGTCGCCAAGGTGCGCGAGGTTTGCGCCCCCACCGTATCGCGGTGGACAATGCCGGTGTGATAGGTCTCCACCGCGTTTTCTAAAATCAGTTTCCAGTTGCAGGCGGGCTCAAGCGTCACACTCCATGTGCAGCGCATGTCTTCGGGCCTGTGCGAGGCGAGACGGTCGGGCAGGTCGCCCAAATGTTCGGCCAAGCTGGGGCCGTCACTTGCAAAACGGGCAAAGACAAAGCCAGCCCATGTTTCGCAATCAAGTGCGACCATGCCGTTTTCGCGGCGATCAAAGCCTTCGGCGTCTTTCATATCGGGGCAACCGTACAGACGGCCATCGTTCAGATAGCTCCAGCCGTGATAGGGGCACATGACCTTGCCCCCCGTGTTGCCCTGCCCTTCCAGCAAGATCGACCCGCGATGACGGCAATAATTGGCAAAGACCCGCAAGATGCCATCCGCCCCGCGCAGGGCGACCAACGGGCCGCCGGGGCTGTCAAAGGCGCGGTAATCGCCGGGGTTCGGCAACATCTCGTCACGGCACACAAAGAACCAATGGCGCAGGAACAGGCGCTCGCGTTCCAGCGCGAAATGGGCGGGGTCGGTGTAAAAGCCCGCAGGCATGGACCGTGCCTGATGGATCGGGCGGGTGGCATCGGACAACTCAGTGCTTTTCAGGGCCACGGCATTCTCCTGTCTTTCAACCCCAACCATCGCACGACCGCGCGGCAGGTCAAGCATCGGCTGTGGCTGGTTGACCTTTGCCTGCACAAAAGCGCACACTGGGCTGTCTTGATGAACCGGAGTGTGCCCGATGCCTGACCCGTCTTTCAACGTGCTGGGGGGCGCGTTGCAGCCCTGCTCGACCAAGCCCATGACCGGCTTTTACCGCAACGGCTGCTGCGACACAGGGCCGGAAGATCGTGGCCAGCACACGGTTTGCGCCGTCATGACGGCAGAGTTTCTGGCGCTGTCAAAATACCTTGGCAATGATCTGTCCACCCCGCGTCCGGAATACGGCTTTGTCGGGCTAAAACCCGGTGACCGCTGGTGCCTGTGCGCCAGCCGCTTCCTGCAAGCGCATGAGGAAGGCGCAGCGCCGCAGGTCAATCTTGCCGCCACCCACCGCCGCGCGCTGGACATCGTCCCGCTCGAGGTGCTGCAAACCTATGGCAGCGCTGACTAACCCGCCTTGGGTTTGGGCACATGCGGTGGGCGCAGCGCGGTGTCGTCGCGCATCAGATCGTCGATGAACAGGCTAAGCAATTGCGAACGCCCAGACACACCCGCCTTGCGGTAGATGGCGTTGGTCTGGGCTTTCACGGTGCCCTCTGACGTGGTGCGCAAAACGGCGATTTCCGCCGTTGACATGCCTTTGATGGCAAACAGCGCCACATCGCGTTCGGCAGGGGTCAGGGCCCATTCGGTAAAGCGTTCCTCCAGCAGGTCCATAAAGGCCCCCGATGCCCGCCGCAGCCGTTCTTGTGCCTTGTTGCGGTCGGCCACGGCGCGGCGCGTGGCGAAGGCCCCAAAACCGGCCCCGATCACCAGCCCCAAAGCGGCCCCCATTTCCAACAGTTCGCGCATCTCCCACGACAGGGGCCGCGACTCAAATCCGAAGGCCGACGAGAACACATCGGAAACAAACAAGATCGCGCACAGCGCTTGGGCCAGAAACACCAATGATATTGTCGCTAAACGCCCCAAACTCGTCCCATCCTATTCCAACAGACATCGGGATATGTGACGCACCCCGCCTGCATCATCGGTCAATTCTCACCCGCAGTGTCTTCTTTTTGTACCTCTGGCGGGTCTTGCGAGGGGGGTTCAGGCGTGTCGGTGCCTGTATCGCCCGCGTCTGAACCGCCCCCCGACGGGTCCGCTTGGCTTGAGTCGCTGCCCGACTCAACCGTGCCCGCCTGATCCTGTGCAGAGGGTTGTGCGCCCGTCGACCCCACCGGATCAATCAAGGCATAAGCCGTCTGCCCCTGTGCCGCCGTCCAAAGATCGCGCAAAATCTCGCCGGTGCGCGGGTTCAAGATGATCTCGCGCTGCCCGTCCGAGCGTAGGGCCAGAATTTGCACACGGCCAAGCCAAGTGGTTTGGACCGAAATGTTGGTAAATCCCTGCACAGTCAACTGTGCCACAATGGCATCAGCAAAACTGGCCGAAAAGGCCGGCATTGCGATCACGAGAAAGGCCGCGCCGGAAGAAAGGAAAGTCCGTCTGTACATTGCTCACCCCGGACTTGGCCGGTTCCATCTTTGAAGGTATCTGCCATCCGCTTCGATCCAGCAAGGCCCATCGCAAAGCGAGCCATCGCCGAGCAGGATTTCCCCCTGCGCTTTGGACCGGAACATAACAGTCAAGCCCGCCTCTTGCCCTGCTTTTGCCCGCTGCCGGAATGAGTCTCAGGGATCATGCAGCCCGATTTTCCGGCTGTTTTCGCGCCTAAACCTGAGTTTATAGACGAAAACACACCCTAGCGGGGGCCAATGGTCGCGCTACCAAGGAATCTCTTGCCCTTGCCAATCATAAAAGCCGCCGGATTGCGCGGGGGTCAGGGTATCCAGAACCGAAAGCAGATGCCCCGCAGCCTCGACCGTGGGCATGGCGGGATGCGTGCCGCGGTGATCGCGGGTCAGGCCGGTGTCGACCGTGCCGGGGTGCAAGGTGACGACCACGGATTGCGGATGGGTGCGTGCCACCTCGATTGCGGCGGTGTGGATCAATTGGTTGAGCGCGGCTTTGGCGGCGCGGTAAGCGTACCACCCGCCCAAACGGTTGTCGCCGATCGAACCGACCCGCGCCGAAAGCGCCGCAAAGCGCACCGCCCCCTCTCGCGGCATCAGGCGCAGCGCGTGTTTAAGCACCAACAGCGGCCCCGTGGCATTCAGCGCAAACTGCGCGGCAAGGGCGGCCGGGTCCACGGCGCGCAGCGATTTTTCAGGGCGATGGGGGCCAAGCTCTAGCGCGCCTATGGCGACAAAGACCGTGGTATAGGGGCCTTCTAGCCTGCCAAGGCAGGTTTGCACGCTGGCCTCATCTGTCACATCCAGCCCGTCTGTTCTGCGCGACAGGCGGGTGACGCCGTAGCCTTGCCCTTCCAAAGCCAAGGCCACCGCCGCCCCGATGCCGCCTGACGCGCCGATCACCAATGCCTGTTGCATCATTCCCCCCGCTTTGCCCAAAGCTAGCGCCCTGCTCCGCCCTGCCAAGCCCCGCAAATTCCCTGCATGCCCCCTTTTCTTTCGCGCAATCCTGCTTATAGTCGCATCCCATGACCAAGGATCTGATCACGGCTGTCACATCTCGCAGGGTTTACCCTGCCATGATGCCTGTGCGTCCCTTGGGTCTGCTACGTCTTAGCCGCCTCTGAGCGTGCCCCAAGGGTGCGACCGCTCAGAGGTGACCAGCGCCCGATCCACCCGGCACAGCCGCTAAGACATTCCAAGGATAGATCCAGATGACCCAACAAACCGCCCAAGCCCGCGTCTTGATATTCGACACCACGCTGCGTGACGGGGAACAGTCCCCCGGTGCGACGATGACCCATGATGAAAAGCTGGAAATCGCGGGCCTGCTTGACGAAATGGGCGTCGATATCATCGAAGCGGGGTTTCCCATCGCCTCGGAAGGCGATTTTGCCGCTGTCAGCGACATCGCCAAACGGTCGAAAAACTCGACCATCTGCGGCCTTGCCCGCGCCAATTTCAAAGACATTGACCGCTGCTGGGAGGCGGTGAAACACGCCCGCTCGCCGCGCATCCACACCTTTATCGGCACCTCGCCGCTCCACCGCGCGATTCCCAATCTGGACATGGACCAGATGGCCGAACGCATCCAAGACACCGTCACCCATGCCCGCAATCTGTGCGACAATGTGCAATGGTCGCCGATGGATGCCACCCGGACCGAGCATGATTACCTGTGCCGCACAGTCGAAATCGCCATCAAGGCCGGTGCCACCACGATCAACATTCCCGATACGGTGGGCTACACCTACCCCTTCGAATCCGCCAAACTGATCGCCATGCTGCTGGAGCGTGTGCCCGGTGCCGACAAGGTGATCTTCGCCACCCATTGCCACAACGACCTTGGCATGGCGACAGCCAACGCCTTGGCTGCGGTGGAAGCGGGCGCACGGCAGATTGAATGCACGATCAATGGCTTGGGCGAACGCGCTGGTAACACCGCTTTGGAAGAGGTGGTCATGGCCATGCGCGTGCGCAATGACATTCTGCCCTATCAAACCGGCATCGACACCTCCAAGATCATGAACCTGTCGCGGCGCGTGTCGTCGGTGTCGGGCTTTGCGGTGCAGTTCAACAAGGCGATTGTCGGCAAAAACGCCTTTTTGCACGAAAGCGGCATTCACCAAGACGGTGTGCTAAAGAACGTGCAAACCTTTGAAATCATGCGCCCTGAAGATATCGGCCTGACGGCCACCAACATCGCCATGGGCAAGCATTCGGGCCGCGCGGCGCTGCGCTCGAAGCTGAAAGAACTGGGGTTTGAGCTGGCCGATAACCAGCTCAACGACGTCTTTGTGCGCTTTAAAGCCTTGGCCGACCGCAAGAAGGAAGTCTACGACGAAGACCTGATCGCCTTGGTCGCAGATGAGGCCACCAGCGACGACAACACCCACCTGCAAATCAAACGCCTGCGCGTGGTCTGCGGCACCGAAGGCCCGCGTGAGGCCGAGTTGACCTTGGTGATCGGCGGGGTCGAATCCTCCACCGATGCGACGGGCGATGGGCCGGTGGATGCTGCGTTTAATGCGGTCAATATGCTCTATGCCCACCATGCCAAGTTGCAGTTGTATCAAGTGCATGCAGTGACCGAAGGCACCGATGCGCAGGCCACCGTTTCGGTGCGGTTGGAGGAAGACGGGCGGATCGCGACGGGCACGTCGGCGGATACCGACACCGTGGTGGCCAGCGTGAAAGCCTATGTGCATGCGCTGAACCGCCTGATCCAGCGCCGGATGAAATCGGCGCCGGATTCGGATGTGAAGACGGTCAGCTATAAGCAGTAAGGTCACGGCCAGAATGACGAACCAGAAAGGCCAAAGCCCCGCTTTGGCCTTTTGTCGTTTTGGTGCGCAGCGTGGTCAGAACCCACCGGCCCCCTTCATCTCGACCAGCGTATTTCCCCCATCCACCACCAACATCGCGCCGTTGACATAACTCGCCCCTTGCGAGGCTAAGAACACCGCACAAGCCGCCACCTCCTCCGGCGTGCCCGGGCGGCCCACCGGGGTCGCCCGCCCAGCGCGGATTTCCTTGGCGCTGGACGAGTCAGTTTGAATCCAGCCCGGCAGGACAGCGTTGCAGGTGATGCCCTCGCGGCCATATTCCAAGGCCACCGAGCGTGTCATACCGCCAATCGCCGCCTTGGCCGTGGCATAGCCTGACGATCCGTCAATCGTCACTATCGGCCCCGTGACCGAGCCGATGTTGACAATCCGCCCGTATCCCGCCGCCTGCATCGCGGGCAAAGCGGCGCGGATGCAGTGAAACGTCACCCCGATGTTCAACGCCATATGATGCGCCCAATCGGCATCGGACAGGCCGCCCAGCTTGGCGCGCTTGACCGATTTGCCAGTTTGCACCATGCCCGCATTGTTGACCAACACCGCCACAGGGCCGAGTTGGGCGGCGATGGCGTCAAACAGCCCCTGCACCTGCACAGGGTCCGTCAGGTCAGCCTTATGGGCCATGCACCCCAGCTCTGCCGCGCGGTCAAAGATGCGGTCGGTGGTGGCGGTGATGCACAGTTTGGCACCGGCGTTTTGCAAGGCACGCGCGATGGCAAAGCCAATCCCGCCTGCACTGCCTGAACCGGTGACCAAAGCCACCTGACCCCTAAAGTCCGTCATCATTTCCCCATCGCGTCAAATCTTGTGGCCAAAAAGCATACCCCCAACCGCCTCATCTGCGAAGCGCTAAGGCTGCATCGTGGCATAATATTCTAAAATGTAAATTATTATCAGTTTAATAGCGTTATTTTCTTTAATAATATTGTATTTTGAACATTATTCGACACCTCGGCGTAAACCCGCAAGCCCCCTATCAAGGGACTTTCGCCCAACTTTGTGACGCCCTATACCAAGCCACTCGCTTCTCGCCTGAGTCGCGGGAGGATTTCCCTTTTCCGACCACAGCGGGGCGCGCACCATGTCGATATTTTCCAATATGTTTTCGGGGATCTTTTCGTCAGACATGGCGATCGACCTTGGAACAGCCAACACGCTGGTCTACGTCAAAGGGCGCGGGATTATCCTGAATGAGCCCTCGGTGGTGGCCTACCATGTGAAAGACGGCAAAAAGCAGGTTCTGGCCGTGGGCGAAGACGCCAAGCTGATGCTGGGGCGTACACCGGGCAGTATCGAGGCGATCCGCCCGATGCGCGACGGTGTGATTGCCGACTTTGACACCGCCGAAGAGATGATCAAGCATTTCATTCGAAAAGTGCACAAACGCTCGACCTTCTCGAAGCCCAAGATCATCGTCTGCGTGCCTTACGGGGCAACTCCGGTGGAAAAGCGCGCCATTCGCCAGTCGGTTCTGTCGGCAGGCGCACGCCGCGCGGGCCTGATCGCCGAACCCATCGCCGCCGCCATCGGCGCGGGGATGCCCATCACCGACCCGACCGGTTCGATGGTGGTCGACATCGGCGGCGGGACGACCGAGGTGGCTGTGTTGTCTTTGGGCGATATCGTCTATGCCCGCTCGGTCCGCGTCGGCGGCGACCGGATGGACGAGGCGATTATCAGCTATCTGCGCCGCCACCAAAACCTGCTGATCGGCGAAGCCACCGCAGAACGCATCAAGACCACCATCGGCACCGCGCGGATGCCCGATGACGGGCGCGGCGCGTCGATGATGATCCGTGGGCGCGACCTGTTGAACGGTGTGCCGAAGGAAACCGAGATCAATCAGGCCCAAGTGGCTGAGGCTTTGTCAGAACCCGTGCAATCCATCTGCGATGCCGTCATGCAGGCTTTGGAAACCACACCGCCCGATCTGGCCGCAGATATCGTTGACCGCGGCGTCATGCTGATAGGCGGCGGCGCCCTGCTGGGCGATCTGGACCTGTCGCTGCGCGAGCAGACAGGCTTGCCGATCTCGGTCGCCAATGAACCGCTCAACTGCGTGGCCTTGG
>JBAXLX010000125.1:0-9181 GCA_037134595.1 Pseudomonadota bacterium | reverse complement strand
CCCCACGTCGCGCGGCATCCATTGCCGCCGTGGTGGCCATTTCCGGCCAATTGCTGCAACCCGAACGGCTGGCGGGCGAGGCAACCGCCAAACCGCCCGTTCTGGTGATGCACGGCGATCAGGACGAGGTGGTGCCTTTCCCCGAAATGACCGCCACCTGCAACGCGCTGGTGGCCGCGGGGTTTGAAACCTACGGCCCTGTCAGGGAATGGTCCGGCCACACCATCGCGCAAGACGGGCTTGCCAAAGCCTTGGCCTTTTTGACCAAGACCCTGCCGCGATAACCGGCCTTAGACCCTTTCAGACTTGCCCAAATATCCCCGCCGGAGGCGAAGCTGTCAGCCTTGCCCGCCGCTGGCCAGATAGGCGGCACAACCGGTCAAAGCGGCAAAGTCGTCCTCCACCACCCAGACCGGAAAGCTCGACAAGAACCCCTCAAAGCGCCCCTTGTCGGTGAGCGAGGCGGCAAGGCCCATCTCGGCCATATAGGGCGTCAGCGCCCGTGCCATGCCGCCGATCAGGAAAATGCCGCCGTAGGGCAGGTGGGTCAGCGCCAGATTGCCCAAGGTCGCGCCCAAGATATGCACATAAAGCCGTGCTGCCTCGCGTGCCAAGGGCGCACCTGCGGCGAGATCAGCCATGATCTGGGCAGAGCTATGGGCGGTCAGATGGCCCGCTTCGTGGGTGACAAAGGCATAGATATGCTCTAGCCCACGGCCGGCCAAAGCGTCCTCCACGCCTGCAAACCCATGCGCTTCGGGGCCATAGGTTTCGATGAACTGAGCTAAGGCCAGATCGCGCGGCGTGCGGATCGGCATCGACACATGGCCGCATTCCGAAGGGGGAACAAGGCTGCCCCAAGCGGTGTGATGCACGGGTGCCGCGTTGACACCCGTTCCCAATCCCACCACCAGCATCGACGCCCCGGCCACGGCCTCGCCCGTCACGACGGACTGCAACAGGTCGGGATTGATGTGGTTTAACGCCTGACCCTGCGCTTGCAGGTCGTTGAGGATCGCCACATGGGTCGCCCCCGTGGCGCGGGTCAGTTGGGGATGGTCGATCACCCAGGACAGGTTGGTCATCTCGGCCACGCCGTTGCGCACCGGGCCTGCGGCGGCGACACAAGCGCCCTCGACACTGGGTATCCCCGCCTCGGCCAGATAGCGTTTCAGGATCGGTTCAAGGCTGTCAAACTCGGCATTGGAGAACTTGGCAATCGAATGGGGCCGCACCACTTTGCCATCGGCCAAAGCCACGCGGGTGTTGGTGCCGCCGATATCGGCGAGGAGTGCGGTCATGGGTCACCTTTGTCGGTCGGGGCCTGTCTGGGGGCAGGCCGGAACAGATTGAACGGGAGTCTTTTGGCCTTTGCACCGGCCAAGGCACAAGACCCAATCGCGCTTGGACTGCGCATTTTGCGCCGATCAGACAGGGTTTGAAACCCGCACGCCCCCGTGGCAAGACTGAACCATCAGGTTTGGAGGGAAGAATGGTCACGGTTACCGAAGAGATGGTCGAAACCTTTCAGCGCGACGGGGTCGTGCTGGTCAAGGGCCTTTGGAAAGACTGGGTGCCCCAGATCGCCGCAGGGATCGAGCGCAACATGGCAGACCCCGGCCCTTACGGGGCAGAGAACCTTAAACCCGGCGAGGCGGGGCGGTTTTTTGATGACTACTGCAACTGGGAGCGTATCCCCGAATTTCGCGACGTGATCTATCAGTCAGGCGTGGCCCAAGTGGCCGCCAGCTTGATGCAAAGCTCGCGCGTGCAGATGTTCCACGACCATGTGCTGGTCAAAGAACCCGGCACGGCAAAGCCCACGCCTTGGCACCAGGACGGGCCCTATTACTTTGTCGAGGGCCGCCAGACCATCAGCTTCTGGAGCCCGGTTGACCCTGTGCGCGAGGCGTCGCTGCGCTGTGTGGCGGGCAGTCATCTTTGGCCCAAAGAGGTGCTGCCCAAGCGTTGGCTGTCAGACACCTCGTTTTATCCTGACCCTGACAAATACATGCCCGTGCCCGACCCCGATGCTGAAGGGATGCAGATCATGGAATGGGCGATGGAACCGGGCGACGCCGTGGCCTTTGATTACCGCACCCTGCACGGTACGCGCGGGAACGAGGCAGGCACCCGCCGCCGCGCCTTTTCACTGCGGCTGGTGGGCGAGGATGCGCGCTATGTCGAACGCCCGGGCCGCACCTCGCCGCCCTATCCCGGGCATGGGATGGTGGCGGGGCAAAGGCTGCGCGAGGATTGGTTTCCGGTGCTGTTGGGCGGGTGACGCCAGAGCGGGGGTTTCACACCCCCGCACCCGCTGCAGCAGCGGGGGTTTCACACCCCCGCACCCGCTGTAACAGCGGGGGTTTCACACCCCCGCACCCCCGTGGGATATTTCGGCAAGTATGAAAGGGGGGGCGGGGGGGATTTTTTGGGTGTTTAAGATTTTAGATAAGGGTGACCCAAGCGCGGGCGAGGGTCAGGCCGTGGGCATCGGCTTGGAGGCCTTGGCTGACTTCGCGTTGGGGCAGAACTTCGGCCCAACCGGGGTGCATCTTTTCGCTTAAGGCGGGGAAGGTGCGGGCCCAGTCGCGGGCGACGGCGCGCGAGGCTTCGAAGTGGAATTGCATGCCGTAGCCCGCGCGGCCATGGCGAAAGCATTGTACGCCAGCCACGGGGGAAGTGGCGAGGTGAACCGTGTTGGGGGGCAAGGTGAAGGTGTCGGAATGCCATTCGAAAATGTCGAACTGGTCGGGCATTGTGCCCAAGACCGCATCCTGCCGGGCCTCTGGCTTGAGGGCGACTTTGCACCAGCCGAATTCCTGCGCGATGCCAAGGTGATTGTCTGCCCCTAAGCCGCGGGCAAAGACTTGCGCCCCAAGGCAGATGCCCAAGGTGGCTGTGCCTGCGGCGGCACTTTCGGCCATCAGCGCGCCCAAGCGGGGAAGATAGGGGTGAAGATGATCGTCCAAGGCGGATTGCTCGCCGCCAAAGCTGATCAGCGCGTCAAAGCTGCCAAGCTCCGGCAAGACCCCATCGCGAAACGGGCGGTAGACATCCACCAGCGCGCCCACCTCGTGCAAGGCCACGCCGACCTGCCCGTGGTGGGTGATCTTGGTATTCTCGACAATCGCAACCCGCATCCTTTGCCCTTTCGCAATTCCGCACCGAACACTCTTGCCATTTGCGGCGCGAGGTGAAAAGGGGAGCCGTCAAACGAACACTCCCGCCCAACCCAAATGGAGGCTTTCATGGAGATTCGCGAGGCATTGACCTTTGATGACGTGCTCTTGGTACCTGCGGCCAGCTCTGTGCTGCCGTCTGACGCGGATACGTCCACCTTTGTGACAAAATCCATCCGGATGAACATTCCGCTTCTGTCCTCGGCCATGGATACGGTCACCGAGGCGCGCATGGCGATTGCCATGGCGCAGGCGGGCGGGATCGGGGTGATCCACCGCAACCTTGACCTTGAAGCGCAAGCGCGCGAAGTGCGCCGCGTGAAGCGGTTTGAAAGCGGGGTGGTTTATGCGCCCATCACGCTGCGGCCAGATCAGACCTTGGCCGATGCCAAGGACTTGATGGAACGCTATAATATCACGGGCTTTCCGGTGGTCGATGCGCAAAACCGTGTGGTGGGCATTGTGACCAACCGCGACATGCGCTTTGCCAGCGACGACCGCACGCCTGTCAGCGCCATGATGTCATTTGACAATCTGGCCATGCTGCGCGAACCGATTGACCGCGCCGCAGCGATTGGCCTGATGAAGCAACGCCGCATCGAAAAGCTGCTGGTCACCGATGCGCAGGGGCATCTGACCGGGCTTTTGACCCTCAAAGACACCGAGCAGTCGGTGCTTAACCCCCATGCCTGCAAAGACGAGATGGGCCGCCTGCGCGTGGCCGCTGCCACAACCGTCGGCGATGCCGGGTTCGAACGCAGCCAAGCCTTGATTGACGCAGGCGTGGATATGGTGGTGATCGACACCGCGCATGGCCATTCCGAAGGGGTGGCGCGGGCGGTGGAACGCATCAAGCGGCTGTCCAACACCGTGCAAGTCATGGCGGGTAACGTGGCCACGGCCGAAGCGACCCGCGCCCTGATCGGGTCGGGGGCGGATGCCGTCAAGGTGGGCATCGGCCCCGGGTCGATCTGCACCACGCGGATTGTGGCGGGTGTGGGCGTGCCGCAGCTGACGGCGATCATGGATTCAGCGCGGGCTGCGGGCGATATTCCGGTGATTGCTGATGGCGGCATCAAATACTCGGGTGATTTTGCCAAGGCGATTGCGGCGGGTGCCTCTTGCGCCATGGTAGGCAGCGCCATTGCAGGCACAGACGAATCGCCCGGCGAGACGATTCTTTGGCAAGGCCGCAGCTACAAAGCCTACCGCGGCATGGGATCTTTGGGGGCTATGGCGCGCGGGTCGGCGGATCGGTATTTCCAAAAAGATGCAGCTTCCGACAAGTTGGTGCCTGAGGGGATCGAGGGGCAGGTGCCCTACAAAGGCTCTGCCGCTGCGGTTATTCACCAGATGGTGGGGGGCTTGCGCGCGGCCATGGGCTATACCGGATGCGCCACAATTGCCCAGATGCGCACCCAATGCCAGTTTGTAAAGATCACCGGCGCAGGCTTGAAGGAAAGCCATGTGCATGATGTGCAAATCACGCGCGAAAGCCCGAACTACCGCGTGGGCTAAGACCGTCTTTGGCGTCGTGCCATGCCGCTATAGGAGCTTGCCATGACCCCAGCCGCCCGCCTGTCTGCCGCAATCGATGTGCTGGACGCCATCCTTGGCGGCCATGCGCCAGAGGTGGTCTTGACCAACTGGGGCCGTGCCAACCGCTTTGCCGGGTCAGGGGATCGCGCAGCGATACGCGATCTGGTCTATGACGCGCTGCGCTGCCGGTCTTCCTTTGCCGCCTTGGGCGGCGGGCTTACAGGGCGCGGTTTGGTCTTGGGCGGTGTGCGTGCGCAGGGTTTGGACGAGACGGCCCTGTTTTCCGGCCAAGGCCACGCACCTACCCCCGCAACAGAGCGCGATGCGGGCCATTTACCCCAAGGCTACGACGCGCTGGATTGTCCGCCATGGCTGGGCGCTAAGTTAGAAGCCAGCCTAGGCGCAGAGTTCGCGGCCACGATGCACGCCTTGCAAAACCGTGCTCCGGTGTTTGTGCGGGTCAATCTGGCCCGAGTGACCCGTGACGCGGCGAGAGAGGCTTTGGCCGCCGAGGGCATTGGTGCAACCCCGGTGTCTTGGGTGCATACCGCCTTGGAAGTGGTTGAAAATGCGCGCAAAATCCAAACCAGCAGCGCCTATGGGACGGGGCTGATCGAGCTGCAAGACGCCTCTAGCCAAGCCGTGGTGGCCGGCCTGTATCTGACACCCAATGCCAAGGTTTTGGACTATTGCGCCGGCGGCGGTGGCAAGGCGCTGGCCTTGGCCGCACGCGGGGCCAAGGTTTGGGCGCATGACGCCTTTCCCGCCCGCATGGCCGATCTGCCGCAACGCTCTGCCCGGGCAGGCCAGCGGGTTATGATCACGGCCCAGCCCGCAGACACAAAGCCTTATGACGTGGTGCTCACAGATGTGCCCTGTTCGGGGTCGGGGTCTTGGCGGCGCGATCCGGCCGGCAAATGGGCCCTGACCGAGGCGCGCTTGGCCGAAGTGACCGCCCTGCAAGCCCAGATCATGGACGAAGCCGCCCCTCTTGTGCGCCACGGCGGCACCCTTGCCTATGCCACATGCTCGCTTTTGGCCGATGAGAACGAGGCGCAGGTGCACGGCTTTTTGCGCCGCCATCCGGGCTGGTTGGCCAAAGTGCAAAAACGCTTTTCGCCTTTGGACGGGGGAGACGGGTTTTTCTTGGCAACTTTGACGCGCGCTTAAGCCGATAAAATGACATCCCGGTTGCGATTGCCGGAGTCCTCTGCAAAAAATTGCCAAAATTTAAGGTAGTTTTAATATGTTCTGCGCGATGATCCGGCAAAGCGATTGCCATTGGGGGCTCAGGTGACAAGCTCTATTGCGACTCCGCCAAAACCTGTTTCAGCCAAACCTTGGCTGTCGCCATCTTGGGGCTTGCTGTTGGGGGCAAGCCTTTGCGCCGTCTTGTTGGTGACCGCCACGGTGCCGATGACGCGGGCGGCGGCGGGCAGCGCTGCCTTGACGCTTTGCTTTTTGATCGTGGGTCTGCGGCTGCGGCAAAGGGCGCAAACCCGCCAAGAGGGGCTGGGACGCAAGGCGTTTCAATCTGTGCTGGGAAAAGACCCTGCGCCTTGCTTCCTGACGGATGCGCAAGGGCTGATCCTCGCTCAAAATGCCGCAGCGCAGGAGAGATTTGCCGCGGCCACGGGCCAAGCCTTCGCCGGAACGCTGCAAACGCATTACGCCTCGCCGGGGGCTGTGGTGTTTCGCCTTCAGCGCCGGATCGTGACGCTTGGATCAGCGCAGGAACAGGTTTTCACCACCAACGGCCACCTGCGCCTCTCGGCCCATCAACTGGCGCCGGATCGGATTTTGTGGCGTCTGGAGGAGTGTCCGACAGAGCCTGCGGTCCCTTGGCACGGCGCAGGATTGAGCCTGCCAATCGCCACTGCCGACGCAAGTGGCGCTATCCTTTCGGTCAATGACGCGCTGGCCCAAGTTTTGGGCAAAGTGCCCCAGCGCTTGGATGAAATGATGCTGGGCCCGATCCTTGACGCACAAGAGCAGGTTATCGCGACACCGAATGGCCCTCGACTCGCTGTGTTGACGGCCGGCAAAAGCCCACAAGCGCCGCGCGAGCTGTATCTCTTGCCCAGCGCGGCAGAACCCGCGCCGGCTTTGCCTTTGGCCGAGTTTGAAACCGTCCCCGTCCCCTTGGCCAAGTTCAGTGCAAAAGGGCAATTGATCGCGGCAAATGCGGCCGCGCGGCTGGTGTTGCAGCTGCCACGCCCCGGATCAGAGATGATTCACGATCTGTTTGAGGGCTTGGGTCGGCCTTTGGGCGATTGGCTGGATGATATTGTCCAAGACCGCGCCCCATCGCGTTCGGAAGTCTTGCGCGCACGGGGTTTGACGGGCGAGGTGTTCTTGCAAGTCACGCTGCGGCGCATGGTCGAGCAGGGTCAGCGGGGCGTTTTGGCGGTGCTGCAAGATGCGACAGCGCTTAAGACGCTGGAAGCGCAGTTTGTGCAAAGCCAGAAAATGCAGGCCATCGGCCAGTTGGCGGGCGGTGTGGCGCATGATTTCAACAATCTGCTCACGGCCATTTCCGGCCATTGCGACCTGCTTTTGCTGCGGCACAACCGCGAGGATTTTGACTATGCCGATCTGGTGCAAATCCACCAGAACGCCAACCGCGCCGCCGCTTTGGTCAATCAATTGCTGGCCTTTTCGCGCAAACAAACGCTCAAACCCGAACGGCTGGATTTGGCCGATCTGCTGTCAGATCTCGCCCATCTCTTGAACCGCTTGGTCGGCGAAAAGGTGCAATTGCATCTGACCCATGCCCACGGCTTGGGGCCGATCCGGGCGGATAAACGGCAGTTGGAACAGGTGCTCATGAACCTTGTCGTCAATGCGCGCGATGCGATGCCGATGGGCGGGGCAATCAAGATCACCACCCAACCCCTGACCCTGACCACCCCTTTGGTGCGCGACAATGCCACCGTGGCTGCGGGCGATTACGCTGTGATCGGTGTGGCTGATACCGGGACGGGGATCGCTCCCGATCTTTTGAGCAAGATTTTTGAGCCCTTCTATACCACCAAAAAGCTCGGCGAAGGCACGGGTTTGGGCCTGTCGACGGCTTACGGCATTGTAAAGCAATCAGGCGGGTTCATTTTTGTGGATTCGGTCGTGGGGCAGGGCACGCAATTTCACCTGTATTTCCCGCTGCACCCCGGCCCGGTCGAGGGTGCAGCAGCGCCCGCAAAGAAAGTGGTCCTGCGTCAGGGCGAAGGCGTGATCCTGCTGGTCGAGGACGAGGCCCCCGTGCGCGCCTTTGCCAGCCGCGCGCTGCGCCTGCGCGGGTATACCGTGCTCGAAGCCGCCACCGCCGAAGAGGCCCTGACCACGCTGGCGGATCGCGCCCTGCGGATTGATCTGTTTTTGACCGATGTCGTCATGCCGGGGATGGATGGCCCTTCTTGGGTCAACCGCGCTTTGGAAGATCGACCCGATGTGAAGGTGATTTTCATGTCAGGCTATGCCGAAGAGGCGCTGTGCGAACAGCAGGCACGCATTCCCAATTCGGTCTTTCTGGCCAAGCCCTTTTCGCTCAGCGACCTGACGGCCACGGTGCAGGCGCAGTTGCAATAGCCGCTTTAGCGCACGCCCTCAATCGGGCCTTCGGCGCGGCCGTGGATGAACTGTTGCAGGTAAGGGTCTGGGGCTGCATCCATTTCTGTGACAGGCCCGCTCCACCGGATTAACCCGTCATGCAGCATTGCCACTTGATCGGCAATCGCGCGGACGGAAGACATGTCATGGGTGATGGTCATCGCGGTCGAGCCCATCTCGACCACAATCTCGCGGATCAGCGCGTTGATCACGCCCGACATGATCGGATCAAGCCCCGTGGTGGGTTCGTCAAAAAAGATCACTTCGGGATTGGCCGCAATGGCGCGGGCAAGCCCCACGCGTTTTTGCATGCCGCCTGACAACTCGGCCGGAAATTGCTCGGCAACGCTGGGTTTTAGCCCAACCCGCCGGAGTTTTTCGATCGCCACGGCGCGGGCCTGATCTTTGGGCAGGGCTTTGGCCCCGCGCAGCAGGCGAAAGGCGACGTTTTCCCACACCCGCAGCGAATCAAACAGCGCGCCACCTTGAAACAACATGCCGAACCGCGCCAGAAAGGCATCGCGGTCGGCGCGCGTGACATCTTGGCCCTCAAGCGCGATCGTGCCCGCATCGGGCGCCACCAGCCCCAAGATGCACTTGAGCAGCACCGACTTGCCCGTGCCAGACCCCCCGATGATGACCATGCTTTGCCCTTTGGCAATGGTCAGGTCCACCCCGCGCAACACGCGGTTGGGGCCAAAGGATTTGTGCACGCCGCTCAGGGTGATCATGATGTGAAAAACATCCCCGTCAGCGCATAATTGGCCGCCAAGATCGTGACCGATGCCGCCACAACCGCACAAGGAGTTGGGGGGCGGCGGCCAGGATGTGTGAGCAAGCGCGAGTGGTTGTTT
>JBAXLX010000124.1:0-9187 GCA_037134595.1 Pseudomonadota bacterium | reverse complement strand
TGGCATCGGGCAGGGCAAAGCCTGTCAAACCGGTGTTGACGCCGCAGTTCAGCAGGCCGCGCGCTTTGACATCCTCTAGCGTTGTGGCCTTGGCCGTGCCTGACATCACAGACAGGCTGGCGATCAGACCAAGGGTTAGGGATTTTATCATGAGGGTGTGTCCCGATATCCCGTGTTCAGCTTGCAGCCTGCATCATGGGCGCTGTGTTGGGAAGGTCAAGCCATAGCGCCGCTTTCACCCAAGCGGGCATCAGCCTAACCACACAGCGCATAAAACTGCGCGGCCAAATGAAAGGCTGCCTGTTTTAGGGCCGCAGCGGCGGCGGCGTCTTCGTCTTCGCCCCACAGCGCAATCTGCGAGTCTTCATCCAGACGCGACAGGTGCCAGCCGTCTTCCGCCGTCAAGCGCCCCTGCCCCACCGCAAAAGCCAGCACCAACGAGCCCGAGATCGACACCAGATCGTGAAATGCCGCCAGCCTAAAGTTGCCAAGCGCCAAAACGTGCTGGTGCAGACGCGCCACAACGGCGGGGTCTTGCGCGATTGGGACGATGCCAGCGGTGGTCTTTAACGGCGCGTTCAGGGTTTGCGCCGCCCAGTCCAGCAGCGGATCCCATCCCATAGCCTGCTTTGCGGCCAGTGCAGGCGGATGGGTGGCGCGGTAGCATAGGTGGTCGGTTTCGCCGTAGGCGGTCAGAAGATTTGCCACCTCGTGATATTGCGGCACGACTTTGTCGATGGCGGAATTGGCCATGCGGGTGACGGGCATGGTTTGCGGGTTCACAAGGCCGCTTTGCGCATCCCACTCGGCGGCGATCAGGTCTGCCAGCGCGTGGGTGGGCAACAGCAGGGGCTGTTTGGCGGGGGTTTTGACAGGGCGCTCGTCCAAACGTACCGAAAAGCCGCCGTCCTCGGCCACGACACTTGCCGCTTTCCAGAACCGCTTGGGCCGCCAGTTTGACATCAATTCCCCCCGAACGGATCGGCGGGAACGTCCTTTTCGTTCCAGTCCAGCATCTTCCACGTCTTGGCCATGTGATCGGGCAAGGGGGCGGTGAAGGTCATCATCTCGCCCGTGACAGGATGTTCTACGGTCAAAGACCGCGCATGCAGGTGCAGCTTGCGCGACACATCCCCCCCGATCGAGGCCCCCCAGCCATCGCCCATGTTATCCGCCGTATTGCCGCCGTATTTCCCATCGCCCGCAATCGGATGGCCCATTTCGGCCATATGGGCGCGCAACTGGTGGGTGCGGCCTGTGACAGGTTCTAAAGCCATCCATGACATGCGCGCACCCAAGAACCACAGCGTGAAGAAATCGGTCTGAGCCCGCTTGGCATCGGGATAGTCGGCCATTTTGGCGGGATGGATGCACAGCATCTTTTCGCCTTCGCCCCGCCCGCCGGGGGCTTTCATCAGGCCGTATTTGATCGACCCCTGCTTGGGGTTAGGCACGCCCGCAACCAAGGCCCAATAAATCTTGCGCGTGTTGCGGTGGCGCAGCGCCTCTGACAGGCGGCGGGCCACACGGTCGGTGCGCGCCAGCATCAACAGGCCAGAGGTGTCTTTATCCAGACGGTGCACCAGCTTGGGCTTGTCTTTATAGCCAAACTTCAGCGCCTCGGCCAAGCCGTCAACATGGCGCTCGCCCATGCCCGATCCGCCTTGGCTGGCCAGACCAGCGGGCTTGTTGAGGATGATCATATGCTCATCCTTCCACAGCACGGCGTTCTGGATCATCTTGGCATCCGCCGCGCTGATTTTGCCGTCTGACACAGGCACGGGGGCTGGCGTATCGGGCAAGGGCGGCACGCGCACGACTTGGCCGGGCAAGACGTGGTCAGAGGCTTTCACCCGACCCGATTCCACCCGCAATTGCCCGGTGCGGCACATCTTTTCGATGGCCCCTTGGGTGATGAGGGGGAACTTGCGCTTAACCCAGCGATCAAGGCGCT
Source organism: Pseudomonadota bacterium (assembly GCA_037134595.1). Taxonomy (GTDB): domain Bacteria; phylum Pseudomonadota; class Alphaproteobacteria; order Rhodobacterales; family Rhodobacteraceae; genus Stagnihabitans. The sequence goes on along the minus strand of JBAXLX010000124.1, from coordinate 7,233 downwards.
GTTCGCCGTCATCTTCGGTTACGGTGATCAGTTGAACCGCACTCATACAAGGACCCTTTCGGCAAGGGCAGCGCCCAAGGCTAAAGCAAGAATAGAAAGACCGACCGAGGCCGCGATGTAAACCAGCGCACCGCCGCTTTGACCCGCTTGCCACAGCTTCCACGCATCCAGCGAAAAGGCGGAAAAGGTGGTGAAGCCGCCCAAGATGCCCGCCATGAACAGCGGCGACAGATGGGCGCGGTTCGAAAGGGCCACAAACACAACCCCCATGGCAAAGCTGCCCAGCACATTCACCGCCAGCGTGGCCACAGGTGCGCCGATCCACGATATCGCAAGATAGCGCAGCACAGAGCCGAGCGCGCCGCCAAGGGCGACTTGAGTGAGGGTCCAGATCATCAAGGTTCCTTGGGCGTGTCTGAAGAAATTGTCAACCTTTGGTCAAGGGCGCTTAGTCGCTTTGGCGTTTGGCGCGCAGTTTGGCGAAATAGTCGATGCGCTTTTTCAGATCGCGCTCGAACCCGCGTTCGGGTGGGGCGTAGTAAACGGGGCGCTTCATCGCATCAGGGAAATAATTCTGGCCGGAAAAACCGTCTTCGGCGTCATGGTCATAGGCATAGGTCGCCCCGTAGCCCAGTTCCTTCATCAATCGGGTGGCCGCAGGGCGGATGTGCAGCGGTGGCGGTAGCGAACCTGTCTGGCGTGCCGCGTCTCGCGCCGCTTTATAGGCCGTGTAGACGGCGTTGGATTTGGGGGCCAATGCCAGATAGACCACGGCTTGGGCCAAAGCCAACTCACCCTCGGGCGAGCCCAAACGTTCGTAAGTCTGCCATGCGGCTAGGCAAATATCCTGCGCCTGCGGGTCGGCCAAGCCGATATCCTCCACCGCCATGCGGGTGATGCGGCGGGCCAAAAAGCGCGGGTCTTCGCCGCCTTCCAGCATGCGCGCAAACCAATACAGCGCAGCATCCGGATCAGAGCCGCGCACCGATTTGTGCAGGGCCGAGATCAGGTTGTAATGCTCATCCCCTGATTTGTCATATTTGCTGGCCCGCCGCATCAGGCGGGTGGAGAGTTGCTCTGCCGTCAGCGACTGGGTCAGCGCCCAAGCCGCGACCTGTTCGATGAGGTTTAACAAGGTGCGGCCATCACCGTCGGCCATCTCGATCAGGGCCTCGCGCGCAAAACCATCTAGCGGCAGGGCACGGCCAAGGTCTTGCTCGGCGCGTTGGGCCAAACGTTCCAGATCGGTGGGTGACAGGCGTTCCAGCACGATCACCTGCGCGCGCGACAAAAGCGCGGCGTTCAGTTCGAAGCTGGGGTTTTCGGTGGTGGCCCCCACCAAAAGGATCGTTCCGTCTTCCATATAGGGCAAAAAGCCGTCTTGCTGCGCTTTGTTGAAGCGGTGGATTTCATCGACAAACAGCAAGGTGCCTTGGCCATTCTGGCGGCGGATCTTGGCGGTTTCGAACACTTTGCGCAGGTCAGGCACGCCGGTGAAAATGGCCGAGATTTGCACAAAGGCCAGATCGGTTTGCTGTGCCAAAAGCCGCGCGATGGTGGTCTTGCCCACACCGGGCGGCCCCCAGAGAATCAGCGAAGACAGCGACTGCGCGCCGATCATCGACCCCAGCGGGCCTTGCGGCGACAGCACATGGGATTGGCCGATCACCTCGGCCAAGGTCTGCGGGCGCAAACGGTCGGCCAGCGGGCGGGGCGGGGCGGGATGGGATGGGGGCGTATCGAAAAGGTCGGACATTTGCATAAGTTACGCCGTAAGCCGCCATAAGCAAAGGGCCCGCACCATAGGTGCAGGCCCTTGTGATCGCGCTCAGCGCAGATCAGCTTTCGTAGTTATCTTCAGCCGCAACGCGGGCCTTATCGGCAGCACCTTTGGCCGACGGATCACGGTCAACGAATTCGATGATCGCCATCGGGGCCATGTCGCCATAGCGGAAACCGGCTTTCAACACGCGCACATAACCGCCCTGACGCTCTTTGTAGCGCGGGCCCAAAATTTCGAACAGGCGTGCCACATACTGCTCTTGCTTCAGCTGCGACGACGCCTGACGGCGCGCGTGCAGATCGCCGCGCTTGGCCAAGGTGACCAGCTTTTCGATGATCGGGCGCAGTTCTTTTGCCTTGGGCAGGGTGGTCTTGATCTGCTCATGCTCGATGAGCGAGCCGCACATGTTGGCAAACATCGCTTTGCGGTGTTCGTGGGTGCGGTTTAGGCGGCGGTAGCCGGAGCCGTGGTTCATGATGTTCTCCTAGAACGTGTTTTGCTTTGTCTGGCGGGGCCACCGTGCGGCCCTGCTCTCCTTGGGGTCTTGCGACCCGATCTTTCCCCGACGGATCGGGCATTTTTAGCAGGGTGCGCAAGCTGCGCACCCGTTTGGCATTAGAACTGGTCTTCGAAGCGCTTGGCCAGATCTTCGATATTCTCTGGCGGCCAATCTTCGACTTCCATGCCCAGATGCAGGCCCATGCCCGACAGCACTTCCTTGATTTCATTCAAGGATTTGCGGCCAAAGTTCGGCGTGCGCAGCATTTCGGCTTCGGTTTTCTGGATCAGATCGCCGATATAGACAATGTTGTCGTTCTTCAGGCAGTTTGCCGAACGCACCGACAGTTCCAACTCGTCGACTTTCTTCAACAGCAGCGGGTTGAATTCAAGCCCTGCGTCTTCGATGCCTTTGTTCGACGATTCCGGCTCGTCAAAGTTCACAAAGACAGCCAATTGGTCTTGCAAGATGCGCGCGGCATAGGCCACGGCGTCATCGGGGGTCAAAGACCCGTCGGTCTCTACCTTCAGCGTCAGCTTGTCATAGTCCAGCACCTGACCTTCGCGGGTGGGCGTGACTTCGTAGGACACTTTCTTGACCGGCGAAAAGATCGCATCAATCGGAATAAGACCGATCGGCGCATCTTCGGGGCGGTTCTTGTCAGCCGAGACATAGCCCTTGCCGTTGTTCACGGTCAGTTCCATGAACACATCGGCACCATCATCAAGATGGCAGACGATATGATCGCGGTTCAAAATCTCGATCCCCGAGGAGTCCGAGATATCGCCCGCCGTCACCACGCCCGGACCCTTGGCAGAGATCGACAGGCGCTTGGGCCCTTCGACATCCATCTTCAGGCGCACGCCTTTGAGGTTCAGCACGATGTCGGTGACATCTTCGCGCACGCCAGCCACGCTGGAAAATTCGTGCAGCACATTGTCGATCTGCACCGAGGTGATCGCCGCCCCTTGCAGAGAGCCCAACAGCACGCGGCGCAGCGCGTTGCCCAGCGTCAGGCCAAAGCCACGCTCCAGCGGTTCAGCGACCAAGGTCGCGCTGCGCTGCGCATCCGGTCCGGCCTTGACAGCCAGTTGTTGCGGTTTAATCAGTTCCAGCCAGTTCTTGTGGATCATGCTATAGCCTCCATACCTGCCCGCTGCCGATGGTCCGAATGACAGCAGACGCCCGAGGATCTTCATTCAAGTTCAAACGACGACATCGGGCCGCGCAAACAGCACGGCCCGACAAGATATAAAAACGATTAGACGCGACGGCGCTTGGGCGGACGGCAACCGTTGTGCGCAAGCGGGGTCACATCCCGAATCGAGGTGATGTTAAAGCCCACAGCGGCCAAAGCGCGCAAAGCTGATTCGCGGCCCGAACCGGGGCCTTGCACTTCAACTTCCAGCGTTTTCACGCCGTGTTCTTGCGCTTTCTTGCCGGCATCTTCTGCGGCCATCTGGGCGGCATAGGGCGTCGACTTACGCGAGCCTTTAAAGCCCATCGTGCCCGACGACGACCAAGAGATCGCGTTGCCCTGCACGTCAGAAATCAGGATTTTGGTGTTGTTGAAAGACGAGTTCACATGCGCCACGCCAGCGGCGATGTTCTTGCGTTCTTTCTTCTTGGTGCGGGCAGCCGATTTACTGGTATCACGTGCCATTTATCTGTGCCCCTCTTATTTCTTCTTGCCGGCGATCGGCTTGGCCGGGCCCTTGCGGGTGCGCGCATTGGTATGCGTGCGCTGGCCACGAACCGGCAGACCTTTGCGGTGACGCAGGCCACGGTAGCAGCCAAGGTCCATCAGACGCTTGATGTTCATCGAGGTTTCGCGACGCAGGTCGCCTTCCACGGTGAAGTTGGCGTCAATGAATTCGCGGATCGCCAGCACTTCGGCGTCTGTCAGCTGGTTGACGCGGCGCGCGCGGTCAATCTTCAGCGATTCGCAGATCGTCTCGGCGTTATGCGCGCCGATGCCGGTGATGTATTGAAGCGCAATCGGAACGCGCTTTGCGGTGGGGATGTTTACGCCAGCAATACGTGCCAAACGTGTTTTCCTTCATGTTGCGGTTCCGTAGTGCCAGAACCTTTTTTCACAACCCGGCAGGAGACCCTGCCAGAAACGATAATCCGCCGCGTGATTCCGCAGCAAGACGCCGTGCAATATGGGCTTTTCAAACAGGCGTCAAGGCCGCTTAGGGCCTAATGGCGCCTTGTCAAGAACTTTCGCCAAGTCACTTGCGACGGCATCCATCTCGGCCAAGCCATCTACCGTGGAAAGCTGGCCTTTGGCGTAGTAATAGCCAATCAGCGGCGAGGTGTCGCGGTAATAGGCCAGCATGCGGGTGCGCAGCGCTTCTTCCGTGTCATCGGCGCGGCGCTTCATGGCGGTGCCGCCGCAGGTGTCGCAGGTGCCTGAAACTTTGGGCGGGTGGTTGGTGTCGTGATAGACCGCCCCGCAGCTGCCGCAGGTAAAGCGCCCGACGATGCGCTGCTTCAAAGCCTCGTCATCGACGCGCAGTTCGATCACCGCATCCAAAGGCTGGCCGATCCGCGCCATAAGCGCGCCCAAGGCATCAGCCTGCTTCAGCGTGCGCGGAAACCCGTCGAAGATATATCCACCGGCGGCGGTGCCATTGGTGAGCTTTTCTTCGATCAGACCGACCACGATGTCATCGGTGACCAAATGGCCGGCATCCATCACGGCGGCGACTTTGCGTCCCATCTCGGTGCCCGAGGTGCGCGCATCGCGCAGCATATCGCCGGTGGAAAGCTGGACCATGCCGCGCTGCTCCACCAAACGCTTGGCCTGCGTGCCTTTGCCGGCACCGGGTGGTCCAAGAAGAATGATGTTGGTCATAGGGTCAGCCTCTTTGCGCCAGTCGTTTGTCTCAGCGGCGCGCCGGAGGTTTCGCCACCGCCGGCCGCTTGCGGCCACGCAGTTGCGAGCGTTCGATCAGCCCCTCATACTGGTGCGCCAGCATATGAGACTGCACTTGGTTGATCGTGTCCATAGTCACAGAAACGACAATCAACACGGAAGTCCCGCCAAAATAGAACGGAATATTGAACTGATCACGCAAAATCTCGGGCAAGAAGCAGACAGCCGCCAGATAAGCCGACCCAACCACCAGAATCCGGGCCACCACATAGTCAAGATAATCTTGCGTCTTTTTGCCCGGACGGATGCCGGGGATAAAGCCGTTCTGATTTTTCAGATTCTCAGCCACGTCATCGGTTTTGAAGGCGACGTTGGCGGTGTAGAAATAGGTGAAGAACACAATCATGCCGCCTTGGAACAGCAGATAGAGCGGTTGGCCCGGCCCCATGAAGGCCAAGATCGTGCCCATGATCGGGCTGGTCTGCGCGCCCGAGAAGGTCGCAAGTGTTGAAGGCAACAGCAACAGCGACGAGGCGAAGATCGCGGGGATAACGCCGGCCGGGTTCACCTTGATCGGCAAATGGCTGGACCCGCCGTCATAGATTTTCATGCCAACTTGGCGGCGGGGGTATTGGATGTGAATCTTGCGCAGGGCGCGTTCCATGAAGACGACAAAGCCGATCACAGCCGCCACCAGCACAATCGCGCCAATGATCACCCAAACCGGAATAACACCCGCGCGCCCTTGGCTCAGAAACTGCGCCAAAGCGCCGGGGATTTCAGCCACGATGCCGGTGAAGATGATCAGCGAGACGCCGTTGCCGATGCCGCGCGCGGTGATCTGCTCGCCCAGCCACATCAGGAACATGGTGCCGCCGACCAGCGTGATCACGCAAGAGACCTTGAAGAACAGGTCCGGATTATGCGCCAACCCACCTGCCGCCAGCGATGCGGCTATGGCCCAGCCTTGGAAAGCCGCCAGACCCACCGTGGCATAGCGGGTATACTGGTTCATCTTCTTGCGACCTTGATCGCCTTCCTTCTTCAACTGCTCAAGCTGCGGGATCATCGACCCCAGAAGCTGGATAATGATGGACGAGGAGATATAGGGCATAACGCCCAAAGCAAAAACGCCCATCCGCTTCAGCGCGCCGCCCGTAAACAACGACAACATGCCGCCCAAGCCTTGGCCCTGCCCGTCCATGAAATTCTTCAGCGCCGTGCCGTCAATACCGGGCACCGGAATAAAGGTGCCGAGACGGTAGACCATCAACACAAGCACCGTAAACAGGATGCGCTGGCGCAGGTCAGTTGCCTTGCCCAAAGCGCCCCAGCTTAGGTTTGCGGCCATTTGCTCTGCTGCTGATGCCATGGTCGGACCTTCTCCGTTGGTGATAGGTGTTGCGCCGCCGATCCGGTCTTTCCGGACGGCGGCGCGGGAAATCAACGCAGATGTAAGCGGGATTAACGCCGCTCACAAGACGTTATGCGAGGGGAACTTTGCGAACCGACTTGCCGAAGACGGGCAGCGGATCAGCCACGGTCAGCGTACCACCCGCAGCAGCGACAGCTTCGATCGCCGAGGCCGAAGCACCGGTGACTTCCAGCGTGACTTTGGTGGTGATGGCCCCCTTGGCCAGAACGCGGATGCCGTCATGCTTGGCTTTGGTCAGACCAGCCGCAACAAGGGCGTCTTCGGTGATGGTCACCGAAGCGTCCAGCTTGCCCAGACCGATGAACTTCTCGATCAGGCCCAAATTGACAACGGCGAATTCTTTTTGGTTGGGCTTGCTAAAGCCACGCTTGGGCAAACGCCGATAGAGCGGCATCTGACCGCCTTCATAGCCGCCCAAAGCCACGCCCGAACGGGACTTTTGACCCTTAACGCCACGGCCAGCGGTCTTACCCTTGCCCGAACCCGGACCACGGGCCACGCGCTTTTTCTTCTTGGCCGCACCTTCGTTGTCGGCCAGTTCATTCAACTTCATGTCGCATACTCCTATGCCGGAACTGCCCTGGCTGCGACGGCGGGGGCAAACGCGGCGGATGGTTGATTCTGTGACCATAGGG
>JBAXLX010000123.1:0-9196 GCA_037134595.1 Pseudomonadota bacterium | reverse complement strand
GTCTGGTCGGCGAAGCCGCCAAAGAGGGTCTGCGGATCAAAACCGGGGTCGAGCCGGAGTTCTTCTTGCTCAACCCCGAAGGCACGCAGATTTCCGACCCCTATGATACCGCCGAAAAGCCCTGCTACGACCAGCAAGCCGTGATGCGCCGCTATGATGTGATCGCCGAAGCCTGCGATTATATGCTGGAACTGGGCTGGGAAGCCTACCAAAACGACCATGAAGACGCGATTGGCCAGTTCGAGATGAACTGGAAATACGACGATGCGATGCAGACCGCCGACAAGCACAGTTTCTTCAAATTCATGATGAAATCGGTCGCCGAAAAGCACGGCTACCGCGCGACCTTTATGCCCAAGCCTTTCAAAGGGCTAACGGGGTCAGGCTGCCACGCGCATATCTCGGTGTGGAGCTTGGATGGCAAGACCAACGTCTTCTCGGACCCGTCCAAAGAACTGTCGCTGTCCGACCGTGGCCGCACCTTCCTTGGCGGGATCATGAAGCACGCCTCGGCATTGGCTGCGATCTGCAACCCCACGGTGAACAGCTACAAACGCATCAACGCACCGCGCACCTCATCGGGTGCGACTTGGGCGCCCAACACGGTGACTTGGACCGGCAACAACCGCACCCATATGGTGCGCGTGCCCGGCCCTGGCCGTTTCGAACTGCGCCTGCCCGATGGCGCGGCCAACCCCTATCTGTTGCAAGCCGTCATCATCGCCGCAGGCCTTGACGGCGTGCGCACCAATGCCGATCCGGGCAAGCGTTATGACATCGACATGTACCAGCAAGGCCACCTTGTGAAGGGTGCCCCGAAACTGCCGCTGAACCTGCTGGATGCCTTGCGCGAATATGACAAGGACAAAACGCTCAAAGCCATGATGGGCGAGGAATTCTCGACCGCGTTCATCAAGCTGAAAACGCGTGAGTGGAACAGCTACGCCTCGCATTTCTCGACATGGGAAAACGAAAATACGCTGGATATCTGACGATTACTCTTCCCCCTGAGGCGGCTCTGCAGCCTCAGGGGGAAGATCGTGTTGCTCGATAGCCAAAATCGTTTCGGCATCGTAATCTAAAGCAATGTCCTTGGACGTTTTGGCCCCAAGACTTTTCAGCGTGTTAATTTGTGACAGAACATTCCCCGGGCCGCGCGAAAGCTGGCCTATGGCACCTTCGTAAGCTGTCTGGGCGCTGCCGAGACCCTTCCCGACTTTTTCCATATTTAGCACAAAGCCAGCCATTTTATCATACAGCAGCCCCGCTCGCTTTGCGATCATCTCGGCATTGGAATTGCGCCGCTCCACCGACCAAACATGGGCAACGGTGCGCAGCGCCATCATAAGGGTGGTGGGCGTGGCAATGGTGATATGGCGGTCAAGGGCATATTCGGTCAGCGATCCATCCTCGCGCAGGGCTTCTGACAAAGCGCCTTCGATCGGGATGAACATGATGACATAATCCACCGTAGACCCTTCGGCGCGCTGATAGCCTTTTGCGGACAATCCGTTGATATGAGTGCGGATCGACGCCACATGGCGCTTGCGCGCGGCAGAGATAAAAATGGGGTCTTGCGAATTCACCGCCTCGGCATAGGCGACAAGGGAAACCTTTGAATCGACCACCAGCGTCTTATTGCCCGGAATGCGCACCACCACGTCAGGCTTAAGCCGCCCGCCATCGGCATCCATCCGGTGGGCTTGGGTTTCGTATTCTTCACCCTCTCGCAACCCCGAACGCTCTAGGATCGTTTCAAGGATCATTTCGCCCCAAGCACCTTGTTGCTGGTGATCGCCCTTTAAGGCGCGCGTCAAATTCAGCGCCTCTGTCGAGATTTCTTCCGACCGTTTGCTCAATTGCAAAATCTCGGCTTTCAGGCGTTCGCGGTCTTTCACCGTTTCTTGATGAACCTCGCGCAGTTCTTTTTCAAAGTGCCCGACATGTTCTTTCAGCGGGGTCAGCGTGGCTTCCAGCTTTTCGATGTTGACCTTGCTGAACGCGTCAGCTTGGGTTTTCAGCGAGTCATCCGCCATTTGCTTGAATTTCGTCTGCATGTCTTCGCGTACCGAACTTAGCAGGGCGATTTTTTCATCGGCGGCCATGCGGTCGGCGTCGATCTGGGTTTGCAGGCTTGCAATCGTGGCTTTCAACGCTTGATGAGATTTTTGTTCGTCTTCCAAACGCCCGCGAAGGGTTTTGATGTCTTCTACTGCAATTTTATGTTCGGCGGTTTTCGCGGTAACCAACTCCAGACTGCTTTTTTCTTTGGCCTCCAGCCCCGAATGGGCCGCAATCAAAACTTTTTGTTCGCGCTGGCCTTCCTCGATCCGCTGCCGCAGCTTGGATAGATCGCCGTTCAACCGATCAATTTCCGATTTGCGGTCTTCGGCTAAGCCCTCTGACCTGTCAGCCCGCGACAGCGCAGCCCGAAGGTCGCCTTCCAGCGTGGCCAAGCGCGTCTGCAGCAGGTCTTTTTCGTCTTTCAGGCCCGAGTCATCGCTGCGGGGGCGACGGATCAAGGCGATGATCCCCACAATCCCGACACAGATCACGGCAACAAAGGTCATCATCGGAAAGTTCAAATTTTCCATTTGCGATTCACCATGTCCTTTGAAAATGCGCCGCAGCAGCCCAGAAAGCCCCCTCAACCCTAGGCCGCAATCTTGCTTAAACTCAACACCTAGATCGGAACATTTCGATCCATTAAAATGCAACGCAATAGGGGGCGCTGTCGCCCCCTGTTACATCACCGCCCCCATGGCCCAAGGCACAAACTCTGCCCCGCCAAAGCCCAACTCTTCCGACTTGGTCTTGCCGCCCGAGGCCACCGTGAGGAACATCTCGAAAATCTCGCGGCCCTTGTCTTCAAGGCTGACCCCGTCGGTGATGATATCGCCGCAGTTGATATCCATGTCCTCGGCCATCCGGTCATACATTTCCGAATTGGTCGCAAGTTTGATGCAGGGCGTGGGCTTATAGCCCGACACCGACCCGCGCCCCGTGGTAAAGACGATCAGGTTCGACCCCGAAGCGATCTGCCCTGTCACCGAGGCCGGATCGTAGCCGGGGCTGTCCATATAGACAAAGCCGCGCTCGGTGACGGGTTCGGCATATTTATAGACCTGCGTTAGGGGGGCCGTGCCGCCCTTGGCCACAGCGCCCAGCGACTTTTCCAAGATCGTGGTCAAGCCACCCTTTTTGTTGCCGGGCGAGGGGTTATTGTCCATCTCGCCGCCCAAACGCGCGGTGTAATCTTCCCACCATTTGATCCGCTCGACGATCTTTTCGCCGACTTCTTGGTTGACAGCGCGGCGCGTGAGCAGGTGCTCTGCGCCGTAAATCTCGGGCGTTTCGGACAGGATCGTCGTGCCGCCATGCGCTACGAGCAGGTCAGATGCAGCACCCAAGGCGGGGTTGGCGGTGATGCCGGAATAGCCGTCAGACCCGCCGCATTGCATGCCGACCATCAGATGTTCCAAACCCGCAGGCTCGCGCTTGTGCTGGTTGGCCATGACGGCCATTTCCTTGAGCACCGCCACGCCGCGTTCAATCGAGCGGCGCGTGCCGCCCACATCCTGGATCGTCATATGGCGGAAATTGCCATCGCTGCGCAGGCGGTCAAGGCCGATCAGATTGCCGACCTGCAACACCTCGCATCCCAGCCCCACCAGCAAGATTGCGCCGAAATTGGGGTTGCGGGCATAGCCTTGCAGGGTGCGAAACAAGGTGGCGTAGCCTTCGTCCTTGCCACTCATCCCGCAGCCTGTGCCGTGCACGATCGGCACGACGCCGTCGATATTGGGGAAGTCTTTCAGCCAGCCCTCACGCTCCACCGCTTCGGCGATGAATTTCGCGACAGACCCCGAGCAGTTGACCGAGGTTAAAATCCCCAGGTAATTCCGCGTGCCGTATTTGCCGTCTGCCCGTGGATAGCCCATAAAGGTGCGCTTTTGCGTCACCACCGGTTGCGGATTGCTTTCGCTGGCATAGGCGTAGTCGGTGCTGTGCGCGCCCATGCCAAGGTTGTGCGTGTGAATATGCGCCCCTGCCGCGATGTCTTGGGTGGCATCGCCGATGATCTGGCCATAGCGGATCACCTGCGCGCCTGCCGCGATAGGGGCCGTGGCAATCTTGTGCCCGCGCGGTACGGCTTGGGCGAGGGGGGCGGGCAGTTCGGGCACCACTGTGCCCGCGCTGAGATCCTTCAGCGCGATGATGACATTATCGGCCGGATGCAGGCGGATGACAGAATGGGTGTTGGGAATGTTCATGGCATCAGACCTTTTGAAAGCAAAGCCGCGGCACAGCGCCGGACACGACGGGGTGGTTGACAGGGCGCATGCCCCAGCTAACATGTTAGTATGCCAGACGCTCCGCGCCAACCCCCTCAAATGCCCGTGCGAGAGGTGCACTTGCCACCGCGCAAACCGCTGCGCCCGCTGGAGTCCTTTGGCGGCTCGCTGGCGCAGCGGGTTTATGCCAGCCTGCGCGAAGCCATCTTGTCGATGTCGTTTCGCCCCGGCGATATCCTGCGCAAGCCCGAGATTTGCACGCAATTGGGCGTCTCGCGCTCGCCCGTGTCCGAGGCGGTGACGCGCTTGGCCGTCGAGCATCTGGTGCGCATCGTGCCGCAAGCGGGCACCTATGTGGCGCGATTCTCTTTGGCCGAGATTCGCGAAGGTGCCTTTCTGCGCGAGGCCTTGGAACTGGCTGCCGTGGAAAAGGTCGCCCAAACCATCACCGATGATCAGCTGGATCAACTGCGCCAGAATCTGACTGTGCAAGAACAGCTGCTGGAGGCCAAAGATTTCGACGGCTTTTACCAAACCGACGCCGCCATGCATGCGCTGATCTTGTCGTTTACCGGTTACAGCCGCGTGGCGGGTTTGGCCGATACCGCTTGGGTCCATGTCAACCGCGCGCGGCAGTTGATCTTGCCTGCGCCGGGGCGGGTGCAATCGACCTATGTCGAGCATCAGGCGATCCTTGCGGCCATCGAGGCGCGCGATCCTGTGGCCGCGCGTGCCGCAACCCGCTTGCATTTAGGCCGACTTGTGGGCTTTCTGGAACCCTTGGCGCTGGCGCGCCCTGATCTGTTTGAACCCGACTAGGATATCATGATTCCCAACCGCCCCCGCTATGCCGCCCGCTTGAACGCCTTTAAGCTGGGGCTAAAGACCCCCACCGTGCCAGACCTTTTGGCACGCATTGCAAAGGTGCCGGGGATCGACGCCGCCGATCTGAACTTTCCGGATCATTTCGAGGGCATCCCCCCCGCCAAGCTGTCGCGGATCATGGGTGATCACGGCATTGCGCTGAACGGCGTGGCCATGCGCTACTACACCGACCCCGGCTTTCGCTTGGGGGCCTTTAGCAACCCTGACGCCAAAGTGCGCCAAGCGGCTGTCGATATTACCAAGCGCGGCTTGGATGCGATGGCCGAGATGGGCGGCAAGGTCATGACGCTGTGGATGGGCCAAGACGGAGTCGATTACGCCTTTCAGGGCAACTATGCGCAGATGTGGGAGGACAGTTTAGCGTGCTTGGCCCAAGTTTGCGACCATAACCCGGCGGTGGATATCTCGTTGGAATATAAGCCCAACGAACCCCGCGCCTTTTCGCTGATGCCCGATATTGCCACCAACCTTCTGGCGATCAAAGAGCTGGGCCGGCCCAATACCGGCATCACGCTTGATTTCTGCCATGTGCTGTTTGCGGGCGAAATTCCCGCCCAATCGGCGCAATTGGCGGGGCGGTATGCGCGGATTTTGGGGGTGCATTTGAACGATGGCTACGGCAAGCGCGACGATGGGTTGATGGTGGGCTCGGTCCATCCGATGCAAACGCTGGAGCTGTTTGTCGAGCTGGACCGCCAAGCCTATGACGGAGTTATTTATTTTGACACCTTCCCCGACCATTCCGGCCTGAACCCCGAGGCAGAGGCGGCCGCCAATGTGGTGATGACCGACCGTTTGCGTGCAACCGCCAAGCGGTTGTCAGCAGATGCCGACCTTGCCAAGGCGACCGACCGGCAAGATGCTGCCGCAGCCATGCAGATCGTAGCCGCGCAGCTTTACCGGTAAGAGCGCCGATTTTTCGCAGAAAAATCGTGGCCCCAAGTCTTTCGGAAGAAACGATTTTTCTGCGAAAAATCAGGGCGCTACAGCCCGTAAAACTGCGCTGCGGTGCCGCCGTAAATGCGCGCTTGTTCGGTTGGTGTCAGATGATCTGTCAGGCTATGGGCCGCCGACAGCCAGCCGTCATATTCCGCCCGAAAGCGGCAGACCGGCCAATCAGACCCCCACATGATCCGGTCCGGCCCGAACACCCGCAAAATATGGTCCACATAGGGGCGCAGGGTTGCCACTGACCAATCGGGATTGGCCTCGGTGATCAGGGCCGAGAATTTGACAAAGGCCCCCGTCTCACCCGCCAAACGTGCCATGCCTTCGGCCCAAAAGGTGAAGTTTGCCGCGCTGTGATCGCGGATTTGCGGTTTCATGCAGTGGTCAATCACCACGCGCAGCTTTGGATAGCGCTTCAAGATCGTCAGGAAATTGGCCAAATGGCGCGGAAAGCCCAAGGCGTCGAAGGTCAGGTCCAGATCGGCCAAGGCCGCATAGCCCCATTGCACCTCGGCGCGCAGCATCCAGTCGTCGTCGGGGATGTCTTGGATCATCGGGCGCACGCCCTTGAACTTCGGGTGGGATTTAAGCCGTTCCAGCACCCCCAGATCGCTGGGTTTTTCGAAATCCACCCAGCCCACCACGCCTTTGATAAAGTCGGTCGCGTCGGCCAGACCCAGCATATACTCCGTCTCGGCCACGGTGGCGGCGGCTTGTACCAGAACCGTCCCGTCGATCTGGTGGCGGGCCAAGGTGGCGGTGAGGTCTGACGGGCGATAGACCAGATCCAGAACAGGGTCGCCCTTGGGCATCCAGTCGTAATCGCCGCGTGCGGGGTTCCAGAAATGTTGGTGGCTGTCGATTCTCATCACAAAGCTCCCGTCGGGGCGTCGGGGCGCATCAGGCCTTGGGCTTTCAGGTCCGCCCACAGTGCGGGCGGTATCACGGCACTAGCAGCGCGAAGATTGGCGTCAACCTCGGCCACGCCCTGCGCGCCGGGGATGATCGAGACGACCGCGGGATGCAGCAGCGGGAACTGAAAGGCCGCATCGACCAGCCGCACCTTATGCGCCGCGCAGACCGTCTCAATCTTGGCCACTTTGGCCAAGACCCAGTCAGGGGCGGGGTTGTAGTTGTAAAACGCACCGGGCCGCGCGCCCGTGGCCAAAACGCCGGAATTATAGGGCCCGCCGATCACAACCCCCACACCGCGTGCAAGGCAAAGCGGTAGGAAACTGTCCAGCGCCTCTTGCTCGAGCAAGGTATAGCGGCCCGCCAGAAGGAAAATGTCAAAATCCCCCCGTTCCACCAGCCACTGGGCCGGTTGCCATTCGTTGATCCCCGCACCAAAGCCGCGGATCACGCCTTGGTCGCGCAGCGCCACAAGGGCCTTATAGCCGCTGGCCATGAATTCGTCCAAACGGGCCTGCATCGCCTCGGCCGAGCCATGGGTGAAGATATCCAGATCATGGGCGTAGAGCAGGTCGATCCGGTCCAGCCCCGTGCGTTCCAGCGTAAACTCGACCGAGCGCATGACGCCGTCATAGGAATAGTCGAAAATCTCTTTGCGGTTGGGCACATCGAACCATTTGCCGATCCCGTCGCGCACCTCGCCCGCGCGGGTGGGGCGCAACAGACGCCCGACTTTCGACGACACAATAAACCCCGACTTGCCCGCCAAGGCGCGGTTCAGGCGGGTTTCTGATTGCCCCAGCCCATAAAGTGGGGCTGTGTCAAAATACCGCACCCCGCCGTCCCAAGCGCGGGTCATGGTTGAATGCGCCTCGTCGCCCGACACAGGGCGATAGAGGCCCCCGACCGGCGCTGTGCCAAAGCCCAGTTCGCTAAACGGCAAGGCGCCCTTGCCCAAACGATCCCAAACCCGTGTCTTCAATTGCAAACCCCCCTGCGGCGTGGCTAACATGCTAGTATGAATTGGCACGCTTGTGCAGTCTTTTGCGGCACATCTGGGGGAAAGATGCGAAATTTTGCGACAGTGTTTGGCCAGACCAAGCCGGTGATTGGGATGGTCCATCTGGGGGCCTTGCCGGGCAGCCCGTTGTATGACGAAACGGCAGGGATTGCGGGGCTGCTGAGCGGCGCGCGGGCCGATCTGCGCGCCTTGCAAGCGGCGGGGTTTGATGCCGTGATGTTTGGCAATGAGAACGACCGGCCTTATGAATTTGCTGTCGACACCGCCTCGACTGCCACGATGGCGGCGGTGATCGGTGCGCTGCGCTCGGAAATCACCGTGCCCTTTGGCGTGAACGTGCTGTGGGACCCGATGGCCACCGTGGCCCTTGCCGCCGCCACCGGCGCGCAGTTCGTGCGCGAGATTTTCACCGGCACTTATGCCAGCGACATGGGCCCTTGGACGCCGAATGCAGGCGCTGCCATGCGCTACCGCAACCGTCTGGGCCGCGCCGATCTGGCGATGCTGTACAATGTCAGCGCCGAGTTTGCCGATAGCTTGGACCGCAGGCCCTTGGCTGACCGCGCGCGCTCGGCAGTCTTTTCCTCAATCCCCGATGCGGTGCTGGTTTCCGGGGCCATTACGGGCGAGGCTGCGGCGATGAGCGATCTGGAAGCCGTCAAGAGCGTGCTGCCCGACACGCCGGTTCTGGCCAACACGGGTGTCAAACATTCCACCATTGCTGATGTCTTGCGCGCTGCAGATGGCTGCGTGGTCGGATCGGCGCTGAAATACGATGGCCACACATGGAATGCCATCGACCCCGACCGCGCCTTGGATTTCATGTCTAAGGCCCGCGCCGCGCGGGGCGGCAAATGACTGCCGGTTTGCGCGCTGATCTTAAGGCGCTGATGACTATTCCCGGTCTATCTGGCCACGAGGAACGCGTGGCCGTTTGGCTGCGCGGCCAGCTTGACGCTTTGGGCCTGCCCAACCGCAATGACCGCTTGGGCAATCTGATCGCGACGATTGCGGGCGATCCGGCCAAGCCCTCGGTGATGATCTTTACCCATATGGACCAGTTGGGCTTTTTTGTCCGCAAGATCGAAGCCGATGGCTTGATCAGGGTCGAACGCATGGGCGGTGTCAGCGAACG
>JBAXLX010000122.1:0-9231 GCA_037134595.1 Pseudomonadota bacterium | reverse complement strand
GAAGATGGAAAACGGCGCCTTAAGCTTGGCGCTGAAACCGCATTCCTACACCATGATCCGCCTCGCCCGCCGCTAAGCGCGCAGGCTGCCAAAGCGCCCCTTCGGGGGCGCTTTACTCTTTCAGCCAGACCTGCATCGGATTGGGCCCACGGTTGCACCAGATGTAATAGGGCACGGCCGTAAGAAGGCTTGGAATCTGTGCCGGCGGGTGGTTTTGATAAAGCCCATCCCCCCAGCCCGCCACATCTACCCGTGCGCCTTCAGCAGTGATCACCATGATCCCGCCGAGCAGATCGCCGCGCCACTCTGCCGACAGCGCCGCTGTATCAGGCAAACGCGCCTCTGCCACCGGATAGCCGATATCTTGCTGTTCGACACAATAGACCATGGGCCCCCGCCGCAGCGCCACGCGGCCGACATCTTGGCGCACGGCTGGGTGGGCGTAGAGCCGTTCGGGTGCCATTGGCAGCAAAAGGTCAACAACATCGCCCTTGGCCCAAGCGCGGTGCAGTTTCAGATAGCCGCGCTCTGTCACCACCGCGACGCTTTGCCCGTTGATCTGCGCCGTGGCCCCCTTGGCCCAACTTGGAATGCGCAAGGCAAGGGTAAAGGGGGCCATGCCTTGCGGGTTTAAGGTGATCGCGATTTTGCCCGACCACGGGTAATCTGACACCTCGCTCAACCCCACCGTGCCGCCTGCCACGGGCAAGGTCACATCGGCCCCGCCGTACAGATGCACCGCCACCTCGGTACCTGCCACCGAATAGAAATACCCCGCAACCGAGGCCACAAGCCGCGCCACGTTCATCGTACAGCACGGGCAAGGGTGCCAATCCCACCGCTGGTGGCTGCCGTCACTTTCCAGCTTGTTGTCGTAGAAATACTGCGTGCCATCGCGCGACAGGCCCGCCAGACAGGTGTTATACAGCGCCAATTCCAGCATATCGCCATATTGGCCATCCAAGTTCAGGTTCAACATCCGCGCCGCCCAGAAGACCATCGCCACGCTGGCGCAGGTCTCGGCATAGGCCGTGTCGTTGGGCAGATCGTAATCGCCGGTAAACCCCTCGTTTGACGCACTGGGGCCAAAGCCGCCTGTCACATACATGCGCGTGCGGGTGACATCGGCCCACAGTGTCTCGCAGGTCGTTTGCAAACTTGCGTCGCCCAGTTCGGCGGCAAGGTCGGCCATGGCACTGTACATATACATGGCCCGCACGGCATGGCCCACAACCTTGGTCTGGTCGCGCACCGGCTTGTGGGATTGATTGTATTCATAAGTCTTTTGGTGAAAGGCCCCGACCGGCTCGCCGCGTGCGTCACGCTCGATGTCAAAGTAATGCGGGCGCGCGCCGCGCTGGTTGATGAAATAGGTCGCAAGGTCCAGATATTTGCGGGTCTTTGTGGCGTGAAACAGCTTGATCAGGGCCAGTTCCAGTTCCTGATGGCCGGGGTAGCCCTTTTTTTGCCCGTCGTTCGGCCCGAAGACCTCGGCGATGTGGTCCATATAGCGCATCATCACCGCCAACATCCGGTCACGTCCGGTGGCGTGGTAATAGGCCACTGCCCCTTCCAGCAAATGGCCTGCGTTATACAGCTCGTGGTTGTCGCGCAGATTGGTCCAGCGGTTTTGCGGCTCGCGCCCCAGATACCAGCAGTTCAGATAGCCATCGGGGGCTTGGGCGCGGTCCAGATCGTCGATAATGGCTTCGATCTGCGCCTCGATCACCGGATCGCGGCGGTGCGACAGGGCATAGGCTGCGGCTTCGATCCATTTGCCGATGTCGCTGTCCCAAAATATCTGGGTGGTGAAGTTATGGGCATTGCGCGCGATGGTCAGGGGTGGGGCGGGCTGCGGCAGCTTCAGGCTGTCGAGCATGTTATACGCGACCAGCTTTTGGTGCTGGCTGGGGATGGTGCGGTTGAGCACGCAAGTGAGCCGCTCGGACCAAAAGGGGCCGGTGATGCTGACATCGCTGAAGGTGACAGAGGTATAGGTTCGCATGGGTTCCCCTTGGCGCTGGTTGCAGCCCCGCAGGACGCGGGGCAGGGCGGTTTGGCTTTCCCTGCGGGTGGCCTTTGCCGTGATGGGGAAAATGTGACACAGGGCGAAGCCTGTCGCAACAGCGGCGTGTCTATGGGACAAGGCGGTGAAGTGGCTGGCGGTGCGATGCCTCCGGCGGGGATATTTAAACAAGTATGAAAGGGCGCGGGGTTGACTTCGCGGGTTGGCGGCGTTCTATCGCGGGCAGGTCCATTCAGCCTCGCAAAGGGGACGCCGATGCACGCTTACCGCAGCCATACCTGTGCCGCACTTAATACCGCTAACGTCGCAGAGACGGTCCGCCTGTCGGGCTGGGTGCACCGCGTGCGCGATCACGGCGGGGTGTTGTTCATCGACCTGCGCGATCATTATGGCATCACCCAAGTGCTGGCCGACAGCGATTCTGCCGCCTTTGCCGAGATTGAAAAGGTGCGCTCGGAATGGGTCGTGCAGATTGACGGGCGGGTGAAGCAGCGCGATGCGGCTTTGGTCAACCCCAAGCTGCCCACCGGCGAGATCGAGGTTTACGCCACCGGCCTGACCGTTCTGGGCGAGGCCGCCGAACTGCCGATGCCGGTGTTCGGCGAGGTGGATTATCCCGAAGAAACCCGCCTGACCTACCGCTTCTTGGACCTGCGCCGCGAAAAGCTGCACAAGAACATGATGTTGCGGTCCAACGTGGTGCGGCATTTGCGCAATGCCATGTGGGATCAGGGATTTAACGAATTCCAAACGCCGATCATCACCGCCTCGTCGCCCGAAGGCGCGCGCGATTTTCTGGTGCCCTCGCGCCTGCATCCGGGCAAGTTTTACGCCCTGCCGCAAGCCCCGCAGCAGTTCAAACAGTTGATCATGGTGGCGGGGTTTGACCGCTATTTCCAGATCGCGCCGTGTTTTCGCGATGAAGACCCGCGCGCCGACCGCTCGCCCACCGACTTTTACCAGTTGGATGTCGAGATGTCGTTTGTTGAACAGGCGGACGTTTTTGCCGCCGTCCAACCCGTGATCCAAGGGCTGTTCCAGCACTTCCGCCCCGAGATGAAAGTGCCCACTGACTGGCCGCTGATCGCCTACCGCGACAGCTTGCTGTGGTATGGGTCAGACAAGCCCGACCTGCGCAACCCGATCAAGATGCAGATCGTGACCGAGCATTTCGCCGGGTCAGGCTTTGCCGTGTTTGCCAAACTGCTGGAACAAGACGGCACCGAAGTGCGCGCTATTCCGGCGCCCAAAGGCGGCAGCCGCAAGTTCTGCGACCGCATGAACGCCTTTGCCCAGAAAGAGGGCTTGCCGGGGATGGGCTATATCTTCTGGCGCGAGGCAGAGGATGGGTCGGGCATGGAAGCCGCTGGCCCCTTGGCCAAGAACATCGGGCCGGACCGGACCGAGGCGATCAGGCTGCAACTTGGCCTTGGCCTTGGTGATGCGGCGTTCTTTTTGGGCGGCAAGCCGGACGCGTTCCAGTCTTTCGCAGGCAAGGCCCGCAACGAGATTGGCCGCGAATTGGGGCTGGCGGAAACCGACAGCTTCCGCTTTGCGTGGATCGTTGACTTTCCGATGTATGAGAAGACGGATGACGGCAAGATTGACTTCAGCCACAACCCCTTCTCGATGCCGCAGGGCGGGCTTGCGGCCTTGCAGGGCGATCCGCTGAGTGTGTATGCCTATCAATACGACCTTGCCTGCAACGGCTACGAGCTGATTTCCGGCGGTATTCGCAACCATAAGCCTGAAATCATGTACAAGGCGTTTGAGCTGGCAGGCTACCCCAACAGCGAAGTCGACAAGCGCTTTGGCGGCATGGTCAAAGCGTTCAAATACGGTGCTCCGCCGCACGGGGGCTGTGCCATGGGCATCGACCGCGCCGTGATGCTGCTGGCGGATGAGGCGAATATCCGCGAAGTGATCATGTTCCCGATGAACCAGCGGGCCGAAGATTTGCTGATGGGCGCACCGTCTGAACCAATGAACGAACAGCTGCGCGACTTGCGGCTGCGCGTTGTGCCCAAGGATTGAGCGAGGGCAGGGGGTCTTGATGCCTAAGCAGTTCGGTACCCCTTTGCCCGATTGGACCCCGCCGCAGCCGCCCTTGGGTGTGGTGCTGACGGGGGCCTATGTGCAGTTGGAACGGATGGACCCTGCCCGCCACGGGGCCGATCTGCACCGTGCCTATCAAGGCCATGACGGGCTGTGGGATTATCTGCCCTATGGCCCCTTTGCCACACCTGCCGACTATATCCGCTGGGCCGAGGCGACGGCTTGCGGCGACGACCCCTTGTTCTACGTCTTGCGCAACTGCGCCACGGGGCTTTGCGGCGGCGTGGCGTCTTATCTGCGCATCACGCCGGCGTCAGGGTCGATCGAGGTGGGGCATATCAACCTGTCGCCGGAAATCGCAGGCTCGCGCATGGCGAGTGAGGCGATGTTCTTGATGATGGATTGGGCCTTTGGCGCAGGCTATCGGCGGTATGAGTGGAAATGCGACGCGCTGAACATCCCCAGCCGCAGGGCTGCGCAGCGCTTGGGGTTTTCGTATGAGGGCATCTTTCGCCAAGCCACCATCTACCGCCAACGCAACCGCGACACGGCGTGGTTTTCCATCATCGACAGCGAATGGCCCAGCCTGCGGGCGGCCTATCAGACATGGCTGGACCCTGCCAATTTTGACACTGCGGGGCGGCAAAAGCTGTCCTTGGCGGCCTTGACGGGGCCGTTGCGGGGGGCTTCGGACCCAGCCCTTTGACGGTGCCTTTGCCCGGCTTGCCCTAAGAAGAATGAGTATTTGGGCCAAGATGACGGGGGGTGCGTGGGTATTGGGCAAGCGGTGTTGGGACGTGGCGCGTAAGGTTGGCCACGCGCAGCGCGGTTGGTTTTTAGGCAGGGATCGTATGGTTTTGCGGGCTGTGGGCTGTTAAGCTTGGGCCAGTGCGCTTGCGCGAAAGGGAGAAACTTATGCCTGTAGCCCATCCTGAGGCTTTCGCGTTTTTATCCACCCGCCGGTCGCATCCGGCCAAGGCCTTTGTGCAGGGCGGGGCTACGCCGGACCGCGCCGCCATGGAGCTGATCCTTGCGGCGGCGCTGCGGGTGCCCGATCATGGCAAGCTGGAACCGTGGCGGCTGATCGTGTTGCGCGGGACTGCGCTGCGCAGTTTGGGGGATTTGGCGGCTGACTTGGGCGCTGATGCCGAGATGTCTGCCAAGGGGCGCGCGATTTATGATACCTCGGGTCTTGCCGTGGCGGTGATCTCGTCGCCCAAAGCGCAGCCCAAGGTGCCCGAAGTAGAGCAGCGCGCCTCGGCTCATGCTCTGTGCCTGAACCTTGTCAACGCCGCCGAGGCGCAGGGCTGGGGGGCGTGTTGGTTGACCGGCTGGCCGGCACATGACCCACGTTGGGCAGCGAAAGCCTTTGGCTGCACCGCAGCCGAGCAGGTGGCCGGCATCGTGCATATCGGCACCGTGGGGGCCGAGGCCCCCGACCGCCCGCGCCCTGATCTTGCCCGCGTGGTGGAGTGGCGCGAGGGCTAGACCCGCTTGAGCAGGTGGAACACATCCGTATCGCGGATGCTGATCCAGCCGGACAGGATGATACCGCACATTGCCAGCCACAAGATCAGCGTGATCACCGTGGTGATCCGCGCCTTGCGGCCAATCTGGGGGTCAACGGGCGCGGAAGAGGCGCTGCCCGGCACAATCGCGCCCGCAGCAGCCTGCGAGGTTTGCCGCATCGGCAGGATGCAAAGGAACACAATAAACCATGTGACCGAAAAGAGGATCAGGGCGCCGGTGATGGTCATGCTTGCTCCAGTTCTATCAAGGTGCCGGTAAAGTCTTTGGGGTGCAAGAACAGCACAGGCTTGCCATGCGCACCGATCTTGGGCTCTCCCAAGACCCTTGCGCCTTGGGATTTCAGATGATCACGCGCGGTCAGGATATCGTCCACCTCGTAGCAGATATGGTGGATACCACCCGCTGGGTTCTTTTCCAAAAAGCCCGCGATGGGCGACGACTCTCCCAAGACGGCGAGCAGTTCGATCTTGGTGTTGGGCAGAGTGATGAACACCACCGTCACCCCGTGGGCGGGTTCGTCTTGCGGTGCGCCCACAACTGCCCCCAGCGTGCCTTGATACAGCCGCGCCGCAGCGGCAAGGTCGGGGACGGCGATGGCGACGTGGTTCAGGCGACCGATCATAGCAAGCTCCGCTGTTTTGCGCTTTATGGCGGCGGCGGCCTTGGCCGTCCAGAGCCCTTCGCAAAGCTGTAACGCATCTGTGCACAGCGGCGCTAAAGGGCAACGGATGCGGCCTGCTGCGGCGGTATGACGTGTTGAATGCCCGACCGTCACAGTTACTTGCGACGATAGGTGCCCTCTGGCAAGTTCAAGGCCGCGGCCAGATCCTGCACCTGCCGCAGCGACAGGGTTAGGCGCAGGGGAATGTCGGTGTCTTCGTCCAATTGCTCGATGACAACACAATCTTCATAGGCTTCGACAATCACATCCTGGGCCAAGGGCGCTGCGCCCTCGTCAATCAGGGTGATCACGGTCGCGTCAAACTGGTGCTCGATGGTGAACATGGGATAAGGATATCCCGACATTGGGCACCGATCAAGCGCAAGACGGACGCAAATCCTGCAAGGTTGATCTGGATCATGGCAAGCCGCTGGCGCTCAGGCACTCTGGCGGTCAACCCACCGGCAGGAGCTTTGCGCATGTCCGAGAGAGAGGCACCCTTCGCTTGGGGTCTGACGCGCGGGATGGCGCGGGTGTTGGGAATCAATCTGGTGGAAGCTGTAAGCGAGGGGTGGTTTTCGCGCCGCGATTTGGCCGAGATGGTTGACACCTGCGAGACTTGCGAGCAATCGCGCCGCTGCACCGAGTTTCTGGCCACCGCTGCGCGTGCTGAAAGCCTGCCGCTGTTTTGCGCCAACAAACACCGGATCGAGGCGTTGCAGCCCTAAGCCGTCCGCGCAATCTGGCGTTCGCGGCAAGCAGCGGCTAGGCTGGCCCCATGTTGCAGATTTTAGACACGATGCGCGACCGGGGCAGTCGCTATGCGGCCTCTGGCGGGGCGGTGGAGGATGCGGCGGGCTGCAAAGCCTTTATCGCCGCCTTGAAAGCGCAAAAGAAATTCGCCAAAGCCACGCATAATTCTTGGGCGGCTGTGTTGGCCGATGGCCGCGTGATCAAAGACGATGACGGCGAAAGCGGGGCGGGGGCGGTGATTGCCCGCATGATCGAACGGGCAGAGCTGCGCGGTCATATCGTGGTTGTGACGCGCTGGTATGGCGGGGTCAATCTGGGCGGCGACCGCTTTGCCCATATTGTCACCTCGGTGCGGGCCTATCTGGCGGAACTGGGGCAGGGTGGCCCAAAATGAAAAAGGCCCGGTAGCATGGCTACCGGGCCTTGGTCTTTAACGCTTAGGCTTACTGCCAAGCAGCTTGGGTCTTGGCCAAAGCCGGGTCAACCACCAGGCCTGCTTCGTCCAAGGTGCCGCCAGCGCCAGCCATGTCATCCGACAGGAAGAACTGGACGAACTCTTTCAGGCCGGGAACCACGCCCAAGTGCTGGGACTTCACGTACATGAACAGCGGGCGCGAGACGCGGTAGCTGCCATTCGCGACGGTTTCTTTCGAAGGCGTAACACCTTGGAAGGTCGCAACACGCAGCGTGTCGGTGTTGTTTTCGTAGAACGACAGGCCGAATACGCCAACAGCGGTCGGGTTTGCCTTCAGACGCGACAGTGTTTCGGTGTAATCGCCGTCGATTTCGACAACGCGGCCGTCAGTGCGCAGCGCGATGCAGGCATCGCTTTTGCCATCACGTGCTTTAAATTTTTTGTCGTCGCCAAAATTCTTGCAGCCTTTGGTGATGACGTTCGCGTCGAAGATTTCGCGTGTGCCGTGCTTGGAACCCGGGATCAAGGCCAAGATTTCCTGATCGGGCAACGTCGGGTCAACTTCCGACCACTTGGTGTAGGGGTTGGGAACCAGTTTGCCGTCGACCACAACTTCAGCGGCCAAAGCGTGGAACCAGTCAGACGGGGTGAAAGCAAAGGCGGGGCCGCCGACGGCAGATGCGAAAACCACGCCATCGTAGCCGATGCGCACTTCTTTCACTTTGCTGACGCCGTTTTTGTTGCAAAGCGACACTTCGCCCGACTTCATCTTGCGCGAAGCGTTGGCGATGTCAGCCGAATTTTCATCAGCGCTTTCGCAGAACTTGGCGATACCAGCACCGGTGCCGCCGCCTTCAACCACGGGGGTCTTGAAGTCGGTGTTTTGGCCGAAAGCTTCTGCCACGATGTTTGCGAAGGGCAGAACGGTCGAGGAACCGGTCAGCATGATCTGGTCGCGGGCGAAAGCGGCGCCCGGCAGGGTCAAAGCGGCAGCAACGGCTGCGGCGGCGAAGGTGGAAATGCGCATGAAGGCTCCTGAGCATGGCTATCGTCGCACGGCGCGACATAGCGCCCGACCTAGGCATCATATGTAACGGTAGGTCACATTATTTGTGACAAAAAACATAATTTTGCGTAACACTTTCGTGACAACTTGGGCGGTGATCTGGAAGACGTGTACAAAAAATCTATCCTAAACAAGGGAAACCCGGATCTGGACTGCTTTGTAACTTGTCTAGGTCTGATCGGACGGCACAGGCATTCTGACCATGCCAAAACGGCCCGACGCAGCGTGTTTTGGCATAAAACGAGCCCAGATTGGACCGCCGACCTTGGGTTTTCCCCGGATCTCTCCTGCAAGCGGCACCAAGAGAATCGCCCGTTTCGGTTTTTGTGGCTTGATTTGGGATGACGGCGTTGCGCCATCCCCAAAGATCACAGCGCCTTATGCGCACCGTCACAATAGGGCGCGTTTTTGGTGTGTTTGCAGCCGCACAGAAAGACGGTCTTGCTGTCCGCCGCCGTGAACGCCAAGGGCGAAAAGGTCGATCCCTTGTGGCTGCCATCGCAATAGGGTTGCTTTTTTGACTGGCCGCAAGAGCACCAGAAATAGGTCTTGCCCGCTTCGACCGGCAGGGCGAAGGGGGCTTTTTGGGCGATGTGGGGGGTGTCTGACATTTGGCGCTCCAAGGTAAACCGCCAGTGTGGACTATTCTTGGCCTCAATCAAGCCTGTTCGCACCGCATAGGCGGTGTGTTGCACCCATAGATTACGGCGCCGTCACCAACCGCC
>JBAXLX010000121.1:0-9272 GCA_037134595.1 Pseudomonadota bacterium | reverse complement strand
TCGACCCTAACCTTGGCAAGGTTATGCTCTACCCCTGAGCTACGCCCGCACTCCGCCGTCGGGGGTGAGATAGTCAAGCCAGCGCCGCGCTGCAAGAGGAAAAGTGACCGCCGCGGATATTTGGCTTTGACCTAGGCCTGCTCGAATTCGATCAGCAAATCCTTCGCCTCGATCTGGCTGCCGGGCTGCACATAGAGCGCCTTGATCACACCCGCGCGGTCGGCGTGGATGCCGGTTTCCATCTTCATCGCTTCAATCGTCAGCATCAGGTCGCCCGCATTGACCTTTTGGCCCACCATAACCCCGACAGAGGCGATCGAGCCGGGCATGGGCGCGCCGATATGGGCGGGGTTGCCCTCGCTGGCTTTGGGCTTTGCGGCGGTTTTGCTTTTGATCGCGCGGTTGGGCACGCGGATCACGCGCGGTTGGCCGTTGAGTTCAAAAAACACCCGCACATCGCCTTCGTCGGTTGTATCGCCCACGGCTTGCAGCCTGATCTCCAGCGTTTTGCCCGAGTCGATTTCGGCCGAGATTTCCTCGCCCGCGTCCATGCCGTAAAAGAAGGTCTTGGTCGGCAGAACGCGCACGGGGCCATAGGCTTGGTGGCGGCTGATGTAATCCAAGAACACCTTGGGATACATCAGATAGCCGTTGAGATCTTCATCGTCGATCTTGATCCCTAGATCTTTTTCCAGCTTGGCGCGGGTGGCTTCCAGATCGACGGCGGGCATGTTCTTGCCCGGGCGTTCGGTCAGGGGCGCTTCGCCTTTGAGCACCTTTTTCTGGATGCCCGCAGGCCAGCCGCCATGGGGTTGGCCGATATTGCCCTTCAGCATATCGGCCACCGAATCCGGAAAGGCCACATCGACGGCGGGGTCTTCGACCTGCGCACGGGTCAGCCCTTGCGCCACCATCATCAGGGCCATGTCGCCCACGACTTTGGACGAGGGCGTGACCTTGACGATATCGCCAAACATCTGGTTGGCATCGGCGTAAGCTTGGGCCACTTCGTGCCAGCGTTCCTCCAGCCCAAGGCTGCGGGCTTGGGCTTTAAGGTTGGTGAACTGACCGCCGGGCATTTCGTGCAAATACACTTCCGAGGCAGGCGCAGGCAGACCGCTTTCAAAGGCGGCATATTGGCCGCGCACCGCTTCCCAATAGTTGGAAATCTCGCGGATGGCGGCGATGTCCAGCCCCGTGTCGCGGTCGGTGTGGCGCAGGGCTTCGACGATTGACCCCAAGCAGGGCTGCGAGGTGCCACCCGAAAAGGCATCCATCGCGGCATCCACCGCATCCACGCCCGCATCGCAAGCAGCCAAGATCGTGGCGGCGGCGGCACCGGACGTGTCGTGGGTGTGAAAGTGCACGGGCAGGCCGACCTCTTGCTTGAGCGTCTTGACCAGTTGGCGTGCCGCAGCGGGTTTTAACAGCCCCGCCATGTCTTTAAGCCCCAGCACATGGGCCCCTGCGGCTTTGAGCTCTTTGGCCAGATCGACATAGTATTTCAGATTATACTTGGCGCGGTTGGGGTCCAGCATGTCACCGGTATAGCACAGCGTGCCTTCGCAGACCTTGTTCGCCTCGAGCACGGCGTCCATCGCCACGCGCATGTTTTCCACCCAGTTCAGGCTGTCAAACACGCGAAACACATCGACGCCGGATTTGGCGGCTTGTGCCACAAAAGACCGCACCACATTGTCAGGATAATTGGTATAGCCCACCCCGTTTGAGGCGCGCAGCAGCATTTGCGTCATCAGATTGGGCATGACAGCGCGCAGATCGCGCAGGCGTTGCCACGGGCATTCCTGCAAGAAACGATACGCCACATCAAAGGTCGCCCCGCCCCAGCATTCGACGCTGAACAACTGGCTGAGGTTGGCGGCATAAGCGGGGGCCACCTTGATCATATCGAACGAGCGCATCCGTGTCGCCAGCAGCGATTGGTGGCCATCGCGCATGGTTGTGTCGGTGATCAGCACCTTTTTCTGCTTCAGCATCCAGTCGGCCACGGCCTGCGGGCCTTTTTGTTCCAACAGGTTGCGGGTGCCCATCAGGGCCTCGGCCCCGACTTTGGGCTTGGGCGCGCGGGCCTTGCGGGCCTCGGCGGCGGGCTTGGCGCGGCCTGCGGTTTCGGGATGCCCGTTGACCGTGATGTCGGCGATATAGGTCAGGATCTTGGTCGCGCGGTCTTGGCGCTTTTTGAAGGTGAACAGGTCGGGTGTCGTGTCGATGAACTTGGTGGTGTAGGAATAATCCAGGAATGTCGGGTGTTTGAGCAGGTTGATGACGAATTCGATATTGGTCGACACGCCGCGAATGCGAAACTCTGACAGGGCGCGGTCCATCCGCGTGATCGCCGCCTGCGGGGTTTGCGCCCAAGCGGTGACCTTGACCAAGAGCGAATCGTAATAGCGCGTGATCACCGATCCGGCATAGGCCGTGCCGCCATCCAGACGAATGCCGTTGCCCGTGGCAGAGCGGTAGGCCGTCAGGCGGCCATAATCGGGGATGAAGTTGTTTTGCGGGTCTTCGGTTGTGACACGGCATTGCAGCGCGTGGCCGGTCAGGCGCACCTCGGCTTGAGAAGGCACGCCGGTCGCTTCGGCCAGCGTCTTGCCTTCGGCAATCAGGATTTGCGCCTGAACGATGTCGATGCCGGTCACCTGTTCGGTGACGGTATGTTCCACCTGCACGCGGGGATTGACTTCGATGAAATAGAACTTCGATGTGTCCATATCCATCAGGAATTCAACCGTGCCCGCACATTCGTAGCCGACATGGGCGCAGATGCGGCGGCCCAGATCGCAGACCTCGGCGCGTTGGGCTTCGGTCAGATAGGGGGCGGGGGCGCGTTCGACCACCTTTTGGTTGCGCCGTTGGACGGTGCAGTCGCGCTCGTACAGGTGGTAAATCGCGCCGTGCTTGTCGCCCAGAATTTGCACTTCGACATGGCGGGCGCGCAGGATCATCTTTTCCAGATAGCCCTCGCCATTGCCAAAGGCGGCCTCCGCCTCGCGCCGGCCTTCCAGCACTTTGGCTTCCAATTCCTCCGGCCCAAGCACCGGCCGCATCCCGCGCCCGCCGCCGCCCCATGACGCTTTGAGCATCAAGGGATAGCCCACCGCCGCCGCTTCAGCCTTTATGGCGTCAAAATCGTTGCCCAGCACTTCGGTAGCAGGGATCACGGGCACCCCTGCGGCCATGGCCACGCGGCGTGCGCTGGCCTTATCGCCCAAGGCGCGCATCGTATCGGCCTTGGGCCCGATAAAGGTGATGCCGTTTTGATCGCAAGCATCGACCAGATCGGGGTTTTCCGACAAAAGCCCGTAGCCCGGATGAATGGCATCGGCGCCGGACTCCTTGGCCACGCGAATGATCTCGGCAATCGACAGGTAAGCGCCCACAGGCGACAGCCCCTCGCCGATCAGATAGGCCTCGTCGGCCTTGAAGCGGTGCAGTGACAGCTTATCTTCTTCGGCATAGACAGCGACCGTCTTTTTGCCCAGTTCATTGGCGGCGCGCATCACGCGAATGGCGATTTCGCCGCGGTTGGCGATCAGGATCTTTTTGAAGTCGGTCATAGCTGCCCCTTGGTATCTGCGGGAAGGGCCGCAGAATTGACGATCTATCCTAGGGGTGCTGCGGTGCGGCGCAAGGGGCTGAAACAGGGTTTTGGCCAAGAATATGGCGATTGAAAGCCTTCGCCGGAAGATTATGGCTCGCTTGCTTTAATGTATACAAAAGTATGCCGCTTTTGGCCGGAGTGGGCCGGCCAAAAGCCTGTTTGACGCCCTATTCGCTCTTGGGGGCGAAGCGGTTCACAAGGGGCACTTCCTCTAGCAGGAAGGCAAAGCCAAAGGCCACAAGGCCCATCGCCGCGGCGATCCAGTAGATCGGGTGGACGGCGTTGATCACGGCATCAGCCACAACGGCTTTCACTTCCGGTGTCAGTTGCGCCAGCATCTGCGGGCCAAGCTGCGCCCCGCCGCCCAGTTGCGCCGCCGAGTCCCCCAAACCGCTGATCAGCCGCACCGAGAACAGCGCGCCAAAGGCCGCAACCCCCAAAGCCCCCCCGCTTTGCCGCAGCAAAACGCCTGCCGCTGTCGCGGTGCCCAAGGTTTGGCGCGGCACGGCGTTTTGCACGGCCGTGGTCAGCATCGGAAAGATGCAGCCCATGCCCATGCCCACCAACACCAATTGTGCGCTGAACAAAACCATGCTGGTGCCCGCGCCCAATTGCGTCAGGGTCAGCATCCCCAAGGTCAACAGGGCGCTGCCCAGAATCGGCAGAATCTTATACTTGCCCGTCTTGCTCATATACCGCCCCGCCAAGGTCGAAGCGCCCACGATCCCCAGCGTCAGCGGGATCAGTTGCAGCCCCGATCCGGTCGGGGTCGAGCCTTGCGCGATTTGCAGGTACAGCGGCAAGAAGGTGATCGCCCCAAACAGGCTGGCCCCGACCACAAAGCCCAAGATCGAGGTGACCCAGAACACGTTCAAGCCAAACAGCGTCATCGGCAGGATCGGTTCCGCCGCACGCCGCTCGATTTGCACGAAAGCGATCAGGCCCACCACGGTCAGCACGGCCAAGGCGGCGGCGGTGGCCGAGGTCCAGTCAAAACTGCGCCCGCCCAAGCTGGTCAGCAAGGTCAAAGCGCCAAGGCCGATGGTCAGCGCAATCGCCCCCCACCAGTCGATCTTATGGCTGACCCGCTCGCCCTTGGGTTTGAAGCTGGCCGCAAAGCCCACAAGGGCGATCAGCCCCATTGGCACGTTGATCAGGAAAATCCAGTGCCAGTTGGCTTGCTCGGTCAACCAGCCGCCTGCCAATGGCCCCAAAACCGACGAGGTCGAAAACACCGCCGCAAAGACGCCTTGAATCTTGCCCCTCTCGCGCGGCGGCACCGCATCGCCCACCACCGACAGCGCCAGCACAAACAACCCGCCGCCGCCCAAGCCCTGAATGGCGCGCGAGATGATCAGGAAGGTCATCGAATTGGCCACCCCGCACAGGATCGAGCCGATAATAAAGATACCAACCGATACAAAGATCGTATTCCGCCGCCCGTATAAATCGCCCAGCTTGCCGTACAGCGGGGCCACGATGGTCGAGGTCAGGATATAGGCCGTCACCACCCACGACAGATGCTCGACCCCGCCCAAGCTGGCCACAATCGTGGGCAGCGCGGTCGAGACGATGCTTTGATCCAGCGAGGCCAGAAACAGCAACAGGCCGATGGATAAGATGACAAGGCGCAAAGAGCCTTGCTCGGACGGGGCAGGGGCACCGCTGGGCGCTTGGGACATGGGATTCTCCGGTTGGATATGCCCCAGCCTTAGGGCAGGGCAAATTATATGTCAACCGCATGGAATTGCCCTTGTCATATACTTGACACATGCACGGATGTGCCCCTAATCAACCCCATGTCTGAAAATACGCCGTCGCACCCCCATGACCGCATCAAAGCCAAGCTGCAGGCCCAAGGCTATGGGGCCGACGTGGTCGCGGCCTTGCTGACGCTAGATGCCGACCATTTCCACTATGTGCGCCGCGTGATGAAGGGCGATGTGCCGCAAAGCCTGATGGATGAGGTGAACGCCGGGCTAGAACCCACGCAGTTTCACGCCCTGTCGGCCATTTTGCGCATCCGCGGCGGCTATGCCCGCCCGCCGGCCGAGGCGACCGTGGGGCTTTTGGCCGAAGAACTGGCGCTTGACCCTTCGCGTGCCAGCCGGATTGCCGCTGATCTGGTCGAGCGCGGGTTGTTGCAACGCTCTGTTAGCCAAGAAGATGGCCGCCGCTCGGTTCTGGTGCCGACAGATGCCGCTTGGGCGCTGATGGAGGCGTTCTTGGATGCCAAATGGCAGCGCAGCCTGAAGCTTTTCGCGCAGTGGTCCGATGCGGATATCGTCACCTTCGCCCGCCTGTTTGGCCGCTATACCGAAGGCATGCGCGAACAATATCCGGCCTCGGTTTAGGGGGCAGGGCGGATGAAGCTGGGGATTATCGGGGCAACTGGATGGCTGGGCCAAGCCTTGGGGCTGCGGGTGATCTCGCAAGGTCTGTGGGACGAAGGCGACCTTGTGCTGTGCAACCGCTCTGGCAATCGCACCGCCTATGCCGCCCACCCCAAGGTGGTCTGGGCCGATGTGGCGGGGCTATGTGTGGCGTCAGATGTGATCGTCATCGCCGTGCGGCCCGAGGATTTCCCGCTGAAGGGCTTTGATCCGCAGGGCAATCTGGTGATCTCGTTCATGACGGTCTGGACGCTGGCCAAACTGCAAAGGCTCTCTCCCAAAGCGCGGATCGTGCGGGCGATGCCCAACGGGGCAGCGCCGATGGGCGCGTCTTATACGCCTTGGGTGGGGGCAGGGCTTGACGCGCAAGATGCAAGCCTTGTGGCGCGGATAGTGTCAGCCATGGGCGGGCAAGATGCGGTGCAGAGTGAAGATCAGCTGGATTATCTGGCCGCCCTGTCAGGGTCAGGGTCCGCCTATCCTGCGCTGATGGCGCAAGCCATGCTGGCCGATGCCTTGGCGCGGGGCTTGCCCGAAGTGGTGGCAAGGGCTGCGGTGGAAGCGGTGATGTGTGGTTCGGCGGGGTTTTTGGCGGGCAAGATGGGCGAGCTTGATGCGCTGCTGTCCACCTACCGCTCCTACAAGGGTGTCACGGCGGCGGGGTTGGATACAGCCGAAAGCGGGCTGCGCCAAGCTATTACGGCTGCTTTGGCGGCAGCCACCGCCAAGGCCAAAGCTTTGGGCCAATAGCGCCCCTTGGGCGGCAACCCCTTGTTGTGGGTCGATCAGAACAGAAGCGGAACAGCGCTTTCCATCCTGACCAATTCGCGCTAGGCTCAGCCCCATGACCGACTCTGCCGATCCCTTCGATAGCATCCCCCTGTCGCGCCGCGCGCTTTCCGCCCGCCCCGCGCCTTATCTGGATGACCTGAACCCCGCCCAACGCGAAGCGGTCGAGGCGCTGGATGGTCCGGTTTTGATGCTGGCAGGCGCAGGCACGGGCAAGACCAAGGCGCTGATCGCAAGGATCGTGCATTTGCTGGCCATGGGCAAAGCCCGCCCGAACGAGATTTTGTCGGTGACCTTCACCAACAAAGCCGCGCGCGAAATGAAACAGCGCATTGGCCGCATTCTGGGCGAGGCATCCGAGGGGATCGCGTGGATGGGCACCTTCCATTCGCTGTCGGTCAAAATCCTGCGGCGTCATGCGGAATTGGTGGGGCTGAAGTCGAACTTCACGATTTTGGACACCGACGATCAGATCAGGCTGATGAAGCAACTGATCTCGGCCGCCAATATCGACGAAAAACGCTGGCCCGCGCGGCTTTTGGCCAGCCTGATCGACGGTTGGAAAAACCGCGCCCTGCGGCCAGATCGGGTGCCGACAGCGGACGCCAGTGCCTATAACAACCGCGGCACCGAATTGTACGAGGCCTATCAGGCCCGCCTGCTGACGCTCAACGCCTGCGACTTTGGCGATTTGCTGCTGCATTGCGTAACGATCTTTCAAACCCACCCCGATGTGCTGGCGCAATACCAGCGCTGGTTTCGCTATATTCTGGTCGACGAATACCAAGACACCAATGTGGCGCAATATCTGTGGCTGCGGCTTTTGGCCCAAGGCCATCGCAACATCTGCTGTGTGGGCGATGATGACCAGTCCATCTACGGTTGGCGCGGCGCGGAAGTGGGCAATATCCTGCGGTTCGAGGCCGATTTCCCCGGGGCCAAAGTGGTGCGCTTGGAACAAAATTACCGCTCGACCCCGCATATTCTGGCGGCAGCTTCGGGCGTGATCGCGTCGAACGCGGGGCGCTTGGGCAAAACGCTGTGGACAGAGGAAACCCGCGGCGAAAAGCTGCGTCTGATCGGCCATTGGGACGGCGAGGAAGAGGCCCGCTGGATCGGCGAAGAGGTCGAGGCGCTGCAACGCGGCGGGCGCGGCCTTGGCCTGATGGGGCTGGACGATATCGCCATTCTGGTGCGCGCCAGCCACCAGATGCGCGCCTTTGAGGACCGCTTCCTGACCATCGGCCTGCCCTACCGCGTGATCGGCGGGCCGCGCTTTTACGAACGCCAAGAAATCCGCGATGCGATGGCCTATTTTCGCTTGGCCGTCAGCCCCGAAGACGATCTGGCCTTTGAACGCATCATCAACACCCCCAAACGCGGCTTGGGCGACAAGGCGCAAGCCGATCTGCAACGCGCGGCGCGTCTGGCGGGCGTCCCGCTGCTGGACGGCGCGCGCGAGGTGCTGGCCAAGGGCGGCGTCGGCGGCAAGGGCGCAGCCCACCTGCGCGCCTTTGTTGGCAATATCGACCGCTGGCATCAGGTTATTCAAGCGCCGCACAACCACATCGAACTGGCCGAGCAGATCTTGGACGAGTCCGGCTATACCGAGATGTGGCAAAACGACAAAACGCCTGAAGCCCCCGGACGGTTGGAAAACCTGAAAGAACTGGTCAAGGCCTTGGAGCAGTTTGAAAACCTGCAAGGGTTTTTGGAACATGTGTCTTTGATTATGGACAATGAGACGGAAGAGGCGGCTGAAAAAGTCTCGATCATGACGCTGCACGCGGCCAAGGGTTTGGAATTTCCCGCCGTCTTTCTGCCCGGTTGGGAGGATGGGCTTTTCCCCAGCCAGCGCAGCATGGATGAAAGCGGGCAAAAAGGCTTAGAGGAAGAGCGCCGCTTGGCCTATGTCGGCATTACGCGGGCGGAGCGGCTGTGCACGATCTCTTTCGCCTCCAACCGCCGCGTTTATGGCCAATGGCAAAGCCAGATGCCCAGCCGGTTTATCGACGAATTGCCCGCCGATCACGTGGCTGTGCTAACCCCGCCCGGCCTGTATGGCGGCGGCTTTGGCGCTGCTGTGTCAGGGTTTGGCGCGGCGATTGAACAGCGGGCGACCAAGGCGGATGTCTATAACTCCCCGGGTTGGAAGCGCATGCAAGACCGCGCCGGACAGCGCGGCGTTGCCCAACCGCAAGAGGCGCGGGGCATTGTGATCGACGCGCAGGCTGTGTCGCTTTACGGCATTGGCGACCGCGTGTTTCACCAGAAATTCGGCTATGGCGAGGTGATTTTGGTGGAAGGCGACAAGTTGGACATTGAATTTGACCATGCCGGTTCCAAAAAGATCGTCGCCCGCTGGGTAATGCCCGCGCATCAGGTTTCGGACGTGCCGTTTTAGGCCGACGTTGCCACGCGGGGGGTTCACACCCCCGCACCCGCTGCAAAAGCGGGGGTTTCAC
>JBAXLX010000120.1:0-9450 GCA_037134595.1 Pseudomonadota bacterium | reverse complement strand
CACCAGCACGATGGTGTAGGGGCCATGGCCGTTCAGCGCCGGATGCACCGGGTGGTGCGGCCGCTGCCAGGACCAGATCCTGCCGCGTGGCGCCACCTCCTCCCAGCCCAGGTCGAAGGAATGGCAGCGGTGGCAGACCCATTCCGGGCCCCACTGGTGCTTGCCGCAGCCGCGGCAGCGCTGCACCACGAGCCTGCCGGCGCGGGTGCCGTCCCAGTAGGGCTGGGTCAGCGGCTCGATCGCGGGGGCCGGCAGTCCGGCGGGAAGGGCGGTGCTCACAGGCTGGCCTCCGTGCCGAGGACGAGGCTGCTGACCGGCGTCACCATCGGGCCGCCAAGCACCACGGCGACGTTCGCCCCGGCCACCTGGTTGCAGGCGGTGCCGCGCAGCTGGCGGACATTCTCGTTCACCATTTCCAGCCCGTGCATGTAGCACTCCGCCAGGTTGCCGCCGCTGGTGTTCATCGGCATCCTGCCCGTGCCTGCCTTGAGGTTCTCGAGGGTGAGGAAATCATTCGCGGTGGCCGGATCGACGAAGCCGTGCTCGACCAGGCTCAGCAGCACGCCACCGGTAAAATTCTCATAGGCCTGGACGACGTCGACATCCTTGGGGCCGAGCTTCGCCATGTCCCACATGTTCTTCGATGCGTGGTC
Organism: Pseudomonadota bacterium; assembly: GCA_037134595.1. Classification (GTDB taxonomy): domain Bacteria; phylum Pseudomonadota; class Alphaproteobacteria; order Rhodobacterales; family Rhodobacteraceae; genus Stagnihabitans. The sequence goes on along the minus strand of JBAXLX010000120.1, from coordinate 8,797 downwards.
ACATAGCCATACAGCCCTGCCGCCGCGATCACCGCCGGAAAGGGCACACCAAACCCCGCAAGGGCTGCAAAGGCCAAAACCGCCGCACCCCGATGCGCCCAAGTTTTCAGCGCACGGCGCGACAGGCGGACAACGGCTTGGATCACCACGGCCACCACTGCCGCTTGAACGCCGCTGAAAAGCGCTGCCACCAGCGGCACCTGCCCAAGGCCGGCATAAAGGGCGGCAAGCGCCAAAACCACCACGGCCCCCGGCAGCACAAACAACAGCCCCGCCATCAGCCCGCCGAGGGTGCCTTTCAGCCGCCACCCTGTCCAAGTGGCCAATTGCATCGCCTCTGGCCCGGGCAAAAGCATGCAAAACGACAGGGCCGACAGGAACTCGGCCTCAAAAATCCAGCGGCGCTCGTCCACCAAGGTGCGGTGCATCAGCGAGATTTGCGCCGCAGGCCCGCCAAAGGACATAAGCCCGATTCGCAAAAAGACGTTAAAGAGCGGTCGATAGGGGATCATGCGCCTTGTCCATTCGCCTTACGGCCTGCCTTTTGCGGCACCTATGTGACAGGGGCAAGACACGGGCGGTCTTTGCCAGCGGTTATTCCCTATTCAAATGCACAGCCAAAACACCAAAGGCCCTAAAATGCCTTTAGATTGGACGTTTAACAAACGCTAAATCTTTCTGCTCAGTAATCTCAACCAAATTAGAAAGATCAAACCGACTGTCCATAAGATTCAAATCCACGAAGCTCGAAAAGCCAGACTCTCTTAGCAAACCGGCTGTTTCTTGGCGTTGTGCTTTCGAGTGTAATTGACCGTTCCACTCAAGAGCGCAAACAGAACATTTCGGCAAACACGTCGCTGCGCCGAATAGAACTTCGATCTCCCAACCCTCCACATCCATGAAAATATCGAAATGTTCATCTCGGTCAGCGATGTTGTCAAGTGCCTCAACCGCCACGCTAACAGATCCTTGACCAAAATCAGTCCGGAAGGAGTGTCGCCCCACACTTTCATTGTTTAGGTTCAAATTTAAACTGCCGCGATTGCGACCGATCGCCATTTCATGACACGTCAGATTTCCAACCCGCCCTGTGTTTCTTTTAAGAAATTCGAAATTCTTGGGGTCAGGTTCATAGCAGTGAATGCTGTCGTATTTGCCGCTTGCAGCGATCCTGATGGCGCTTGTGCCCACGTTCGCACCAATGTTATAGATTGTTTTGGCTTCGGTTTTCAAATTTAAAAAATTCTCAATAACCCCGCGTCCAAAGTAGGCCCCCCTGACGAAACTTTCGATGATTGAGCGCGAATTTGTCGGAATATCCAAAGCACCGAATTCGGTTTCGAGACTCACAGATGAAATTCCAATTTTCCGCATAAATCTGACCAGTTCGCTGCTATTATGGGCAGCTGCCTTAAAAGCCAGACGTAGAGCAGTCCTTGTGATTATGTTCATTCAGAACCCTTTCCGTTTAAGCCCTAAAGTGACGTCTTCCAGACACTCTGGCCATTCTCAATGAATTTTTCAAGTCCTAAGTTTGCGCGATGCGCACGCCCAATGTCACGAATTAAAAATCCGCTTTCGTCGGATATCAAGCGGTTGCGGTAATTTATATTGAAAGCCCTCAGGTCAACATTGTTGCCATCATACATTTGCTTTTCCGGATCCAGATCATTCCGCATGAGCAACGCAGATGTATTTGCGAACTCACGCGTGGTAAAAGATGGGCTCGTCGTGAAAACCGGTTCATTCCTCAAAAGCCGCTTACCAAAACCGACACCAAAGATCTTGTTTCGTGTCCATTTGCAGTGGAACGGATATTGGAACCTCCACTGCTTCTCTGATGTCAAAAGGGACACTTGCGCAACGTTTCCCTCGAAGTGTTTAAATATTGCTTCCTCGGTGATGGGTTTTTCTGCCACCCAATCATCCTCTAAATGCAAACAATATGGCGACTTTACTGAGCCCCACAACCATTTCACCGCGTCAGTAAAAGACGGCTGTTTGGGCCTCCTGATCACTGCTGCAGGGAACCTGCTCAATATCAAAGCTGAAACTTGATCTGCCTCTCGTTCCCCCCCCTGAAACAAATCGATATTCGCATAAACCGCGTCGATGTGAAAATTTGGGAAGACGCGATCTGAAAAGCTGTCTAATGTTTCCTTGAGTAATTGCGGCCGTGCGCCAGACAGTAGCAAGAGATCAATTTTTTTTGACGTCGTATTCATGGCACCCCGCAATTTTTTCTTCACGTGTGAAGCAGCATCTGCGATCCTATTCCAACGGGGTCGACCACATTACCACTTTGCCTGTTACCTTTCCGAAACTAGGCGCAGGTTTCTGTTGCCAGGTACCTGCAAACCCCGCCTTACGGTGCTAACCGCAAGGACTTAGTTTGGCTTTCTCGAACTGCTCACGCAGCCAGAGCATAAGCCGGAGCACTGTTGTCATTGGCAACTGTGATCTTGGACCGATAACGGTGGTACCTCACCGAGCAAAAGCTGGCCCCTTTGAACGTCCGTCGATCCTATTTCGGCCCCAGAACCTGCAATGATCAGGGTTATGGTGGAGCCGCCGGGTACCGCCCCCGGGTCCGATCCGTCTATTATGGGTGCGTTTATCGCCATAGTCTGAATTGCTTCAGACAGGGGCAACATAGGGCTTGGGCGGGCTGGGTGCAAGGGCTGCCAAAGCAAAACGCCCAAAGCGCGCAGGCTTCGGGCGTTTTCCTAAACGAGCAGGCGATCAGAAACCCGCTTTGATATCTTCAAACTCTTTGACCATCCGGTCGCGCAGGGCCGGATCAAGCGGGGTTTGCGCCAGAAGGGTCGTGGTCAAAGGGTCAACATCCGCAGCCTTGAGCGCTGCACTGTCAATGCCTTGCATCGCAACCGTATTGGTCGAGGCATAGCCCACATTGTCCAAAAGCGCCTTAGCCGCGCCGTGATCCAGCCAAGCGTTGATGAAATCATAGGCCTTGTCTTTCTTGCCCGGCCCGTCTTTGAGATTCACCCACCCGCAAAAAAAGCTTGATGCGCCCTCTTTGGCTTGGCGCTGGAAGCCCACGGGGAAGTTTTCGGCCCGCAGCAGGGCGGGGGTATCGTTCCACGACCAAGACACCACCACCTCGCCCGAGGCCATCAGTTGGCCCAATTGCGCCGGATCGGCCCAATAGGCCAGCACATTGGGGTGAACCGCCCGCAGCCAAGCGGCACCGGCTTTGAACTGGTCGTCGGTGATCGTCGTCCAGTCGCTCACCCCGGTTGCCAGCAGGGCCAGCGCCCAGACGTCATCGGCATTGTCGGGCAGCGAAATGCGGCCGGCGTATTTGGGGTTGGTGAAGACATCCAAGCTGGCCACGTCTTCGACGGGCACTTCTTTGGTGTTATAGGCCACGGCGGTATAGGCGTAGTCGGTCGGGATGAACCAGACGCCGCTGTCATCTTTGAAAATCTTGGAATTCAAAAAGCGCGGGTCAATTTCGCTGAAATTCGGGATTTTGGCGGTGTCCCAAGGCTCGATCAGCCCTGCATCGCGGTATTTCTGGATCATCTGGCTGCAAGGATGGGCGACATCGGCCTTAAAGCCCGACGACAGCTTTTGAAACGCCTCGTCATCATCTGCGAAGATCGAGAAGGTGGGCATATCGCCATTCTTGGTGACATAGGTCGCCAAAAGGTCGGGCAACTGAAAGCTGGACCAGTCAAAGGCGGTCAGGTCTGGGTCAGCCGCACGCGCCACCGTGCCGCCAAGGGCAAGGCTAAGGGCCAAGGCGGTGCCGGTCAGGAATTTTTGAAAATGTGACATTGTCTCTCCGATCTGAAGCGGGGGTTTGGGCGCAATCTGAAACAGATGCGCCAAAATGTCCCCGTGTGAAGCTGGTTGGGGTGAAAAATACCCCAAAGCGGCCATCACGCAAGCGGGCATTTGCAGTTTGCGCCGCAGGCGCCAGATAATCCCGCATGTCGCGCCGAAGTCCGCCAATGCGGCGGCTTGCGGCAGGCTGGTGGGATTGCTAGGAATTGGCGTGAAGCCACCCTAAGTCGGGATGGCCTCTGCCGTGTGAGATGCATGGCTTGGCTGGAAGACCTGCCACCCCCGCCCTTTGCGGCACCCCTAATGATGGAGCGGCCAGCCATGTCTGCGCTTGATATGACCTTCGTGCGTGCCCAGTTTCCGGCCTTTCAAAGCCCGGTTCTGTCAGGCCATGCGTTCTTTGAAAATGCCGGCGGATCGTTTCCCTGCGCCCAAGTGGTAGACCGATTGCACCGCTTTTACACCGACCGCAAAGTGCAGCCCTATGCGCCCTATCCCGGTGCCACCGAAGGCGGGGCCGAGATGGACGAGGCGCGTGACCGCCTGTCAGCCCTGATGGGCTGTGCGCCGCAAGAGCTGTCTTTTGGCCCTTCGACCAGCGCCAATACCTTTGTGCTGGCCAATGCGGTGCGCATCTGGCTGCGCGACCAAAAGGCCGCGATTGTGGTGACCAATCAGGACCACGAGGCGAATTCGGGCGTGTGGCGGCGCTTGGCCGATGAAGGGATCGAGGTGCGCGAATGGCAGATTGATCCAGACACAGGTCATCTGGACCCTGCGGCGTTGGTGCCCTTGCTGGCCGATGGCAAGGTGCGGCTTTTGTGCTTTCCCCATTGCTCGAATGTCGTGGCCGAGATCAACCCCGTGGCCGAGATTTGCGCTATGGCGCGCGCTGCGGGCGTGCGCACGGTGGTGGACGGGGTCAGCTATGCGCCGCATGGCTTGCCGGATTTCCCCGCCCTTGGCTGTGATGTGTACCTGTTTTCGGCCTATAAGACCTATGGCCCGCATCAGGGGCTTATGCTGATCCGTTCGGATTTCGGCGCAGAATTGCCTGCGCAGGGCCATTGGTTCAATGCGGGCAGCCTGTACAAACGCTTCACCCCCGCAGGCCCCGACCACGCCCAGATCGCCGCCTGCGCGGGCATGGCCGATTATATCGACGCGGTCTATGCCCATCATTGCGCAGGCCAATCGGCAGATCCCGCCACGCGCAACCGTGTGGTGCATGATCTAATGCGCGCGCAAGAGGTGGCCGTGATCCAGCCGCTGCTGGATTTTCTGGCCTCGCGCAACGATCTGCGCTTGATCGGCCCGCGCGCCGCAGAACAACGCGCGCCGACCGTGGCGGTGGCGCTGGACCGTGACGCGGAACCTGTATCACAGGCGCTCTCAGCCCACGGAATCGCCTGCTGGGCCGGGGATTTCTACGCCGTCCGCCCGATCGAGGCGCTGGGGATCGACCGCAATCTGGGGGTGTTGCGCCTGTCGGCGGTGCATTACACCAGTGCCGAAGATGTCACCCGCTTGATTGCGGCCTTGGAGCGGGTTTTGTAAGGCGGGGGGCCTTCTGCCCCCCGCACCCCCCGAGAGTATTTGTGCCAAGATGAAGGGGAAAGTGATCTGCCAGACGGCGGCAGGCGTAAGCCTTTGACACAGTGGAGATGTTATGGCCAAGCGTCCGATCATTATCTGGTTTCGGCGGGATTTTCGGTTGGCCGATCATCCGGCCTTGCATGAGGCTTTGGCGCTTGGGCACCCCGTCTTGCCTTTGGTTGTGCTGGACCCCGAAACGCTTGGCATGGGGGCAGCGGCGCTGTGGCGTTGGGGTTTGGCGGTTGAGGCTTTTTCTGACAGGCTAAAGGCGATGGGCAGCCGGTTGATCCTGCGCCGCGGGGATGCGGTTGAGGTGATTGCCGCCCTTGCGGCGCAAACGCAGGCGGCAGGGGTGCTGTGGAGCCGCAGTTATGACCCCGCCACAACGCCGCGCGACGCTGCGGTGAAAGAACGGCTGCGCAGCCTTGGCCTGATGGCCGGATCGCGCGCAGGGTTTTTGTTGCATGAACCAGCCGCCGTGATGACGGGGGCAGGCGGTTTTTACCGTGTCTATACGCCCTTTTGGAACGCGGTGCGCGGCCTGCCCGTGGATTGCTGCCTGCCCGCGCCAAAGGCTTTGCCCGGGCCAGAGGTGTGGCCTGCGAGTGACGATCTGGCGGCTTGGACTCTGGGCGCTGGGATGCGGCGGGGGGCTGGTGTGGTGCGCCCTTACCAGCATGTGGGGGAGGCTGCGGCGCAGGCGCGTTTGGCGACCTTTGTCGCAGACAAGGTCGGCGCTTATAAACTGCGCCGCGATTTCATGGCCGAAGATGCCAGTTCTGGCCTGTCGGAAAACCTCACCTACGGCGAGATCAGCCCGCGCCAAATCTGGCACGCAGGCCAGCGTGCCTTGCACGAAGGGGCGGCGGGCGCAGAGCATTTCCTTAAAGAACTGGTCTGGCGCGAATTCGCTTGGGCCTTGATGCACCACACCCCGCATATCGCCCACGCCAACTGGCGCCCCGAATGGGAAGGCTTTGGTTGGCGTGATGACAACCCCGATGCCGAATATTGGCGGCGCGGTCAGACGGGTGAAGCCGTGGTCGATGCCGCCATGCGGCAGATGTATGTCACAGGCACGATGCACAACCGCGCGCGGATGATTGTGGCCTCGTATCTGACCAAGCATTTGCTGACCGATTGGCGGGTGGGACAAGCGTGGTTTGCCCAGTGCCTGACCGATTGGGACCCTGCGGCCAATGCCATGGGCTGGCAATGGGTGGCCGGATCGGGCCCCGATGCCGCGCCTTATTTTCGCGTCTTCAACCCCGCCACCCAAGCGCAGAACTTTGACCCCGATCAGACCTATCGCCGCCGCTATCTGGCCGAGCTTTCGGCCACACCGCCCAAGCCTGCGCTGGATTTTTACGCAGCAGCCCCCCTGTCTTGGCGCTTAGACCCCAAACGCCCCTATCCGCCGCCCTTAATCAGTCTTGCAGACGGCCGCGCGCGCGCCTTGGCGGCCTATGCGCAACGAAAGGCTTGAGTGTCCGGCGATCTTCTGGAAACATGTAAAAAAGACTTCGACGGGGGAATTATGACGGTTCTAAACTCTACTGCCGGCCAAAACGGCCTGCCGCGCTATTTCAGCCAAGCTTTCGCAACCATTTCTAAAATGGGCCGCGGGCGCTTGGACTTTCGCCTGCCCGATGGCCGCACCTTTCGCGCCGAAGGCAAAAAACCCGGCCCCGCCGTGATGATCGAGGTGCACAACCCCGATCTGTTCGCGCGGTTGATTCGCGACGGCGATCTGGGGTTTTGCGATGCCTATCTGGATGGCTGGTGGTCGACCCCCGATTTGTTGGGGTTCATGGACCTGATCCAGATGGAAAACGATGCCGTCTATGATGGCTTTCCCGGCATGGCCTTGGTGCGCGCCTATGAGCGGTTCCGCTTCTGGCTGCAATCAAACACCAAAAAGCAGGCGCTGAAAAACATCAGCTACCATTACGATCTGGGCAATGATTTTTACGGCCTTTGGCTGGATGAAAGCATGACCTATTCCTCGGCGCTGTTTGAAACCGGGCAGGAAAGTCTGGAAAAGGCGCAAGAGCAAAAATATGCCTCGATGGTCGATAAGATGGGGGTGAAACCGGGCGATCATGTGTTGGAAATCGGCTGCGGCTGGGGTGGCTTTGCCGAATATGCCGCAGCGCGGCGCGGGCTGAAAGTGACCTGCCTGACCATCAGTGCCGAACAACACAAATACGCGGTTGACCGAATGGCGCGCTTGGGCCTGTCTGACAAGGTTGACATCAAGCTGCAAGATTACCGCGACGAAAAGGGCATCTATGACGGCATCGCCTCGATCGAGATGTTTGAGGCGGTGGGCGAAAAATTCTGGCCGGTTTACTTTGACACCGTGCTGAACCGTCTGCGTCCGGGCAAAAAGGCCACGTTGCAGATTATCACCATCGCCGATCACCGCTGGGAGAATTACCGCAAATCGGTGGATTTCATCCAGAAATACATCTTCCCGGGCGGGATGCTGCCATCGCCTTCCGTGCTGCGGCGCGAGGTAGAGCGGGCGGGGATGAAGGTCTTGGGATCGGTCGAGTTTGGCAAAAGCTACAGCCAAACCCTGCGCCGCTGGCACGAGACGTTTAACGCACGCTGGGCGGATGTGTCGAAGATGGGGTTTGATGACCGCTTCCGGCGGATGTGGAACTTTTACCTCACCTCTTGCGCGGGGGCGTTTGAGGGCGAGAATTGCGATGTGACCCAGATCACCATCGCACGGCCTGCGATGGCCTAAGATAAAGCGGTTGAAGGCGCGCCCCCTTGGCTGGGGGCGCGCGTGACATTTTTCAGATCAGGTTTTGGGGGCAGGATGGCGAGCCATATTTTTCTGGCAGGCTTAGCGGCGGAAGGCGCAGTTCTGCGCGCAATTCTGGGCGAAATGGTCGCGCAACCGGCCCATATTGCAGGGCTGACGCTGGTTGAGGCAACAGCAGGCCCTTGGCCAGTCGCTGTGCGCCAAGTGGGTGCGGCGGCGGCGGGTGTGGTGGTGCAGTTGTCGCCTGATCAGCGCAACCGCCTTGATTTTGCCCTGCGCGCTTTGGCCATGACGCCCGATGATCTGCCCGATGGTGGCGGTGTCACCTATCTGGGGCAGGGGTGCGAGCCGATGTTTGGCACCGATGCTGCGGTGCTGGCGGTGGTTTTGGCCTTTCTGGAAGATATCTTGCCGTTGCAAGGCACGGGCCAGCCCCCCAATCCTGCCCGCCGTCTTGGACCGGCTTTGGTCCGTGCCGCATCGCGCGTCAGGGCACGCGCGCCTGCGCCCTCTGCGCTGCGACATAACATGGCCGTGGGCGATCTGCACCAGCAGGCATGGCGGCAACCTTATGCGCAGTTTTTCGCGGTCGAGGAATATGACCTGTCATGG
>JBAXLX010000119.1:0-9499 GCA_037134595.1 Pseudomonadota bacterium | reverse complement strand
GTGATCACAGCGTTCAGAATCGCCGGCAGCGCGCCATCGAACTGCACGTCGACCACGGCGCCGATCACCTGCGTGATTTTGCCTTGTGACATATTCGTCTCTCCGGTTCCTCAGAGCGCCTCGGCGCCCGAAATGATTTCGATAAGTTCCTTGGTGATCGCGGCCTGACGCGAACGGTTGTACACGATGGTCATCTTGTTGATCATGTCGCCCGCGTTGCGGGTGGCATTGTCCATCGCGCTCATCCGAGCGCCTTGTTCAGAAGCCGCATTCTCGAGCAGCGCGGTGAAGACTTGCGTGGCCACTGCACGCGGCAGCAGGTCAGCAAGGATTTGGTCTTCCGAAGGTTCGTAGTCGTAAGAAGCGGCCACGGGGGCTGCGCCTTCGAACTTGGCCGGAATAACCTGTTGCGCCGTCGGGATCTGGCTGATCACCGATTGGAAGCGGTTGTAGTACAAGGTCACCACATCACACTCGCCCGCGTCAAACCGTGCGACGACGTCACGGGCAATGTCACGCGCATTGGAGTAACCCACCCGCTTCACCTCGGTCAGGTCGACATGGCCGACAAACAGGTGGCCATATTCGCGGCGCATCTGTTCGCGGCCTTTCTTGCCGACGGTCAAGATCTTGACCGTTTTGCCGGCAGCGGTCAGCTCGGCGATTTTCGCCCGGGCCAGCCGGACGATGGTGGTGTTGAACCCACCGCAAAGCCCGCGCTCCGAGGTCATGATGACCATCAGATGCACTTTGTCTGCGCCGCTCCCGGCCAAAAGGCGGGGCGCGTTGTTGCTTGTGCCGACCGAAGCGGCCAGCGCGGCCATCACAGCCGTCATCCGCTGGGCGTAAGGCCGCGCCGCTTCCGCCGCGTCTTGGGCGCGGCGAAGCTTGGCGGCAGAGACCATCTGCATCGCCTTGGTGATCTTGCGCGTGTTCTTAACGCTGCCGATCCGGTTCTTTAAGTCCTTTAAGCTGGGCATTTTGCTGCTCCCGGACCCAAATTACGCGAAGTCTTTGGCGAATGCGTCCAGTTCGGCCCGAATAGCTTTTTCCAGATCACCGGCCACCTTGCGGTCTTTCATGGTGATATCTGCCAGAAGCGCTGCGCCCTTGGTGCGCAGGTGCTTGAGCAGACCCGCTTCGTAGCGGCCGACATCGCGCACGGCGATCTTGTCAAGAAAGCCATTGGCCCCCGCGAAGATCACGCAAACGATTTCCGCATTGGTCAGCGGCGCGTATTGCGGTTGCTTCATCAGCTCGGTCAAACGCGCGCCACGGTTCAGCAATTGCTGGGTCGAGGCATCAAGGTCAGACCCGAACTGCGCAAAGGCCGCCATTTCGCGGTACTGCGCCAGTTCCAGCTTCACCTTACCTGCCACCGACTTCATGGCGTTGGTTTGTGCCGAAGACCCCACGCGCGACACCGACAGACCGGTGTTCACAGCCGGACGGATGCCTTGGTAGAACAATTCGCCTTCCAAGAAGATCTGCCCGTCGGTGATCGAGATCACGTTCGTCGGAATGAAGGCCGAAATGTCCCCGCCTTGGGTTTCGATGATCGGCAAAGCCGTCAAAGAGCCAGAGCCGTTGTCAGCGTTCAGCTTGGCCGAACGTTCCAAGAGGCGCGAGTGTAGGTAGAACACGTCGCCCGGATAGGCTTCACGACCCGGCGGGCGGCGCAGCAAGAGCGACATCTGACGGTAAGCGACAGCCTGCTTCGACAGATCGTCGTAGATCATCAGGGCATGGCGGCCATTGTCGCGGAAATACTCGCCCATCGCGGTTGCGGCGAAGGGGGCCAAGAACTGCATCGGGGCCGGATCAGAGGCGGTCGCGGCCACAACGATCGTATAGGCCATTGCGCCGGTTTCTTCCAACTTCTTTACCAACTGCGCCACGGTCGAGCGTTTTTGCCCGATGGCGACATAGATGCAGTACAGCTTTTTGCCTTCATCGTCGCCTGCGGCGTCGTTGTAGACTTTCTGGTTCAAGATCGCGTCCAAAGCCACGGCGGTTTTGCCGGTCTGACGGTCACCGATGATCAATTCGCGCTGGCCACGGCCAATCGGGATCATGGCGTCAACGGCTTTCAGGCCGGTTGCCATGGGTTCATGCACCGACTGGCGCGGGATGATGCCCGGCGCTTTCACGTCGGCCACACGGCGCTCGGCGAACACGATCGGGCCTTTGCCGTCGATCGGGTTGCCAAGGGCGTCAACCACACGGCCCAGAAGACCGTCGCCTGCGGGCACGTCCACGATGGACTTGGTGCGCTTGACGGTGTCACCTTCTTTGATGTCCTGGTCAGAGCCGAAGATCACGACGCCGACATTGTCGACTTCGAGGTTCAAGGCCATCCCGCGGATCCCGCCGGGGAATTCCACCATTTCACCGGCTTGGACATTGTCCAACCCGTGAACGCGCGCAATACCGTCACCGACGGACAGCACGCGACCAACTTCTGCAACCTCGGCATCTTGGCCAAAGTTCTTGATCTGCGCCTTCAGGATCGCAGAGATCTCAGCAGCCTGGATTCCCATCACCCAACCTCTTTCATTGCATTCTGGAGTGCGGCGAGCTTGGCCTTGACCGAGGTGTCGATCATGGTTGAGCCCAGCTTAACGATAAGACCGCCGATGAGGCTTTCATCAACGGTGGCGTTCAAAATCACGTCCTTGCCGACATTGGCCTTCAAGGAAGCCACCAGCGCGTCGCGCTGGGATGCGCTCAAGGCTTTGGCAGAGGTCACCTCTGCCGTCACTTCGCCCTTTTCCACGGCGATGCGGGCCTTAAGGTCCTGCACCAGCTGGGGAATAACAAACAGGCGACGCTTTTGCGCCATCAGCGCCAAAGTGTTCTGTGTCAGCGTCGAAAGGCCCATTTTGGCTGCGACCGCTGCCATGGCAGCGCTTTGCTCGCCCTTACCCACCACGGGCGAGGCGATCATCGCGGCAAGCTCTGGGCTTTCGGTCAAGACCGCGGCCAAAGCTGCGGCATCGGCTTCCAGCGCATTCAAAGCGCCGGCTTCCTTTGCCAGTTCAAACAGGGCCTGGGCATAGCGCCCGGCGATGCTGAGGGAGATGGATGCTGTTTCCGACACGTCAACCCTTCCGCTGTTTAAGGCTGTCTGACACACCCTAGGGGCAGATCATAAGCCTCCGTTGGCGCACACGTCGTGTATGCGTCTTTTACAGATTGCGGCGTCCATAGCAGAGGCCCCGCCACCTCGCAACCAAGAATCCCGCAGTTTTTGCTGCTCTTGCGAAGGGATTTTTGCACCAAGGTGTAACCGGCACGCGACAGCCCCACAGGCGGCGCATCGTCATGCCAAACCCGCGCGCGTTATTCCAAACGGGGCACGGGTTGGGCGACAGGCAATCCGTCCAGCGCACGCAAGGGGCGGCGCACTTTGGCGGCCAAACCACCGCGCGTCGGGGCATAGACCTGCTTTGAGGCTTCGACCATCAGAACCCCGCCCGCCAGCCAAGGCGCGGCGCGGCCCAGCCATTCCCAAAACCCTGCCGTGCGCAGCCAGAATCGTCCCAGCGAGGGTGGCGCGAAAAGCGCCGTCATGGCCCGTTCGGGGGTAAAGCCGTGCCGTTTCAGCTGGGCCTCGATCTGGCCCATGGAATAGGGGCGCCCAAAGCCAAAAGGCGTGCCATCGCCGCGCGCCCAAAGCCCCAAGCGATTGGGCACGATGAAAAGGGCGCGGCCACCGGGGCCAAGCACGCGGAAGCATTCTTCCAGCACGGCGGCCGCATTGTCCGAGGTTTCCAAGCCATGCATCAAGATCAAGCGATCCACAAAGCCCGTGGCCAGCGGCCATTCGCTGTCTTCGCACAACAGGCTGACATTCGCCTCGCCCAAGGGCCAAGGCATCACCCCTTGCGGCGCAGGCATCAGGGCGATCACGCGGCGCGCTTGGGCCAGATAGGGGCGCAGCAATGGCACGGCAAACCCAAAGCCCGCGACAGTCTGACCCGCCATGGGGGGCCACATTTCAACCACACGCTCACGAATACCCCGCTGCGCCACACGGCCAAGGGCGGTGCGGTAGTAAAAATTTCTCAGGTCCAGCACGTCAAGATGCATTGAAGCCAAAGCCTTTCGAAGACACAGTGCCGCTATAGGCGCTTATGCCGCAATTGCCCATCAGGGCCGATAAAGGAAACCCGATGGCGCTAGAGCTTGTCACTATTCCCTGCCTAAAAGACAACTATGCCTATGTGATCCGCGACAAGGCAACAGGCGAAACAGCCGTGGTCGACGTGCCTGACGCAACCCCCATTCTGGCGGAATTGGCGTTGCGCGGCTGGCGGCTTGACAAGATCTTTCTGACCCATCACCACGCCGATCACGTGCAGGGCACCCAAGAGCTGGTGCAAGCCACCGGTGCTGCCGTCTACGGCGCGCAGGCGGACGCCCACCGCCTGCCCAACTTGACCCGCGCTTTGCGCGATGGCGACACGGTGACGGTCGGCGAAACAATCGGCCATGTCATGGATGTTTCGGGCCATACCATCGGCGACATCGCGTTTTTGTTCCGCTCGGCGCATCTGGCCTTTACTGCCGACAGTCTGATGGCGGGGGCTTGCGGGCGTCTGTTTGAAGGATCACCGGCCATGATGTGGGCGTCGCTGAGCAAGCTTGCGGCGCTGCCTGCGCAAACCGTGATCTGTTCGGGCCATGAATACACCGCATCCAACCTGCGCTTTGCCGCGACGATCGAGCCGGAAAACGCAGCCCTTCATGACCGCATCGTCCGCGTCGCCTCAGCGCGGGCGGCGGGTGTTCCTACTGTGCCGTCATTATTATCGGAAGAACTGGCCACCAACCCTTTTCTGCGGGTCAACCTGCCCCATATCAAGGCGGTCTTGGGCCTGCAAACCGCGTCTGACGCAGAGGCTTTTGCCGCGTTGCGCGCCCGCAAGGATGTGTTCTAACCTTGGCCCATCACTTTTTTGGGCTTGTACCAAGTTATCTGCAGTTTCCTTCGAAATAACCCTTGAAGATTGCCGCAGAAACCCGAAGCTAAAGAGATTAATGCCACGGTCAAGGCAAGCCCGTCCGATCCCCGCTCGGGCATTGCCGACCTGCAGGACAGGAGCACGACGCAAGTGCCGACATTTTCAACGACCCTCGAACAAGCCATTCATGGCGCCCTTGCGCTGGCCAACGCCCGACGCCACGAACTTGCCACGCTGGAACATCTTCTGCTGGCCCTGACCGACGAGCCCGATGCAGCGCGGGTGATGAAAGCCTGCTCGGTAGATCTTGAGGTCTTGAAAAAAACCTTGACCAGTTTCATCGATGACGATCTGGCCACGCTGGTCACAGATGTTGAGGGCAACGAGGCCGTGCCGACCGCAGCCTTCCAGCGCGTGATCCAGCGCGCGGCGATCCATGTGCAATCGTCAGGCCGCACAGAGGTGACGGGGGCCAATGTTCTGGTCGCGATCTTTGCCGAACGCGAATCAAACGCCGCTTTCTTCCTGCAAGAGCAGGACATGACACGCTATGATGCGGTGAATTACATTGCGCACGGTGTGGCCAAAAACCCCTCGTTCGGCGAAGCGCGGCCTGTGACGGGGGCCGACGAGCCCCACGAAACCCCCAAGGCCGAAGCGGGTGACGCCAAGGAATCCGCCCTGTCGAAATACTGCGTTGATCTAAACGACAAGGCCATGAAAGGCGACGTTGACCCTCTGATCGGCCGCGAAGCCGAGGTGGAGCGCGCCATTCAGGTTCTGTGCCGCAGACGCAAGAACAACCCCCTTCTGGTCGGCGACCCCGGTGTGGGCAAAACCGCCATCGCCGAAGGCTTGGCCCGCAAGATCGTGCAGGGCGAGACTCCAGAAATTTTGGCGGGGGCGACGATCTATTCGCTGGATATGGGCGCTTTGCTGGCAGGCACGCGCTACCGCGGCGACTTTGAGGAACGCCTGAAAGCCGTTGTCAAAGAGATGGAAGACCACCCAGATGCGATCTTGTTCATCGACGAGATTCACACGGTGATCGGTGCGGGGGCAACGTCTGGCGGGGCGATGGATGCGTCAAACCTGCTCAAACCCTCGTTGCAGGGCGGCAAACTGCGCTGCATGGGATCGACCACCTATAAGGAATTCCGCCAGCATTTCGAAAAAGACCGCGCCCTGTCGCGCCGGTTCCAGAAGATCGACGTAAACGAGCCTTCGGTGGAAGATTCGGTGAAAATCCTGATGGGGCTGAAGCCCTATTTCGAAGAGCACCACGACCTGCGCTATACCCATGACGCGATCAAAGCCGCTGTCGAACTGTCGGCCCGCTATATCCACGACCGCAAATTGCCCGACAAGGCGATTGATGTGATCGACGAGGCGGGGGCGGCGCAGCATTTGCTCAGCGAATCCAAACGCCGCAAGACGATTGGCCTGAAAGAGATTGAGGCTGTGGTGGCCAAAATCGCTCGCATTCCCGCCAAATCGGTCTCTAAGGACGATGCCGAAGTGCTGCGCGATCTGGAAAAGAACCTGAAGCGCGTGGTGTTTGGGCAGGATAAGGCGATCGAGGCGCTGTCCTCGGCGATCAAACTGGCGCGGGCTGGCCTGCGCGAGCCGGAAAAGCCCATCGGCAATTATCTGTTCGCAGGCCCTACGGGTGTGGGCAAGACGGAAGTTGCCAAGCAACTCGCCTCGATCCTTGGGGTGGAATTGCTGCGCTTTGACATGTCGGAATATATGGAAAAGCACGCCGTTTCCCGCCTGATCGGGGCCCCCCCCGGCTATGTGGGCTTTGATCAAGGCGGCATGCTGACAGACGGCATCGACCAGCACCCGCACTGCGTGCTGCTGCTGGACGAGATCGAAAAGGCCCATCCGGATGTCTATAACATCCTGCTGCAGGTCATGGATCACGGCAAACTGACTGACCACAACGGCCGTCAGGTCGATTTTCGCAATGTGGTGGTGATTATGACCACCAACGCCGGCGCGTCGGATGCGGCGAAAGAAGCCATCGGCTTTGGCCGCGACAAGCGCACCGGCGAGGATACAGCGGCGATTGAGCGCACCTTCACGCCCGAATTCCGCAACCGTCTGGACGCGGTGATTGCCTTTGCGCCCTTGGGCAAGGGCATCATCCGCTCGGTCGTGGAAAAGTTCATCATGCAGCTGGAAGCGCAGCTTTTGGACCGTGGCGTGCATATCGACTTGTCACCTGCCGCCGCCGACTGGCTGGGGGAAAAAGGCTATGACGACAAAATGGGCGCGCGGCCTTTGGGGCGGGTTATTCAAGAGCATATCAAGAAGCCCTTGGCCGAAGAACTGCTGTTTGGCAAACTGACCAAGGGCGGGCTGGTGCATATCGGCGTCAAAGACGGCGCGATTGTGCTCAGCTATGAAGAACATGCCAAGGCGCGCCTGACCACAACCAAGCCACCGCTGCTGACGGCGGAGTAAACACAGCTTGGCCTTCGCCCGATGGGCGGGGGCCAAAGCGGATTGCTATGGCGCAAAGGGCCAAGCTTTTTCGCATACCCGCTAGCGTCGCGCCATGAACGCGGTCAAGGTGCTGTCGGGAAGATTGGCCTTTGCGTAGGCCCTAGCGTCTTGTGCCAAGCCAAGGCTTTCATAGGCCAAAGCCAGATGCCAAACCGTCTGGATGTAAGTTGAGTGCGCAAACTCCCAACAGGTTGCCGCGACTGCCGCCTGCGCCACTTTGTCGATCATGGCCTTTGAGATAGACTGAACATTCTCGGCCTTTGTCAGCGTGGTTACGGCCGATTGGAAGGCTTCAGGGCCCAGACTATCTGGCTTTTGGTCTATAATATCCAAAAAGCGCGGAAAGCTTTGCAGCGCGCCGGCCAGAGTTTCGGGTAAATCAGGCAGGACTCTGTTGATTTCGGCCTGAAGGGTTTGCGCATCAATTGTGTCAGAAACAATTGTGGCCAAGATTTCACGTAATGAACAAATGCGGTTCAAAGAATTCATCGACGGGTGGCCCGAAAAAGAAACGGTCAAGGCCTCAGATCGGGTCTGCGATAAAATAACTTCGGCATGTTTTGCATCGTGCACATGCTTGTCATCGTAGACAATAAGACCACGCCTGTTGGCATGATCACCTCGCGCAATCCCGTCGCGCGTCTTGGAAAGAAGACGGCGTTCGTCGGAAAACCTAAAGTCCTTTATATCGGCCATAAAGGGATCAAAGATTGTGCTCATCGGAGAAAGGGCGAAAAAGTAATCGGCGTTCAGCGCGCTGGATAGGTTCACAGCCGCATAGCCCCCCATCGAACTGCCATAGGTGATAATCCGGCTTCCCGCTGTCACGGCCTTAATGGCGGCGATGGGCTGATCCACCTCTGGCGCCAGATACCAGCAATTCCGACTGGTCACGAAGGAGATGAAATTGGCTTGCAAGCCCCAGTCAGAAACGTGGTCTGGCAGGAATTGGCGGGTAAAGTCGCCCGCAACAAGGGGATGATCTGCATCACCACGCCAAGAAAACCCGATGATCGTGCAGGGGTGGATGAGTGGCCCATGCGAAACCACCAGATAATTTGCGTCGCGAAATACCTCAATGCGGTCTTTGGTCATAAAAATGCTTTCAATCTTATCCGAACTTATGTGTGATACGTCGCACAAAAGCGGGCGAAAAACAATTGGTTTTACAAACCTGGCAACCGGCGCGGCGTCGGTAGACAGGTCAACTCGCCAAATGCCGCAGCCCCTGTGTCACGTCCGTGCGCACGGCGAGGCGCAGCCCCGGCTCGTCGCCTGCGCGCAGGGCGGCTAGGATCAAGCGGTGGTGCTGGGGCACATCGCGGCGGCGCAGTTTGTCGTAGAGGGCGCGCATGGTGGGGCCCAGTTGCAGCCAGACCGTCTCGCAGATGGCCAGCATCGCGGGGGTTTGCGCGCGCAGGTAGAGCGTGCGGTGAAACTCCAGATTGCTGCGCACATAGGCCACGGCATCGTGGTTGAGCACCGCCTCTTGGTTGAGCGCGTTGATCGCGGTCAAACGGTCGATCAGCGCAAAATGCACGCGTGGCAGGGCGCGCGAGGCCATCTCGGGCTCGATCAGAGCGCGGATGGCGGCAAGCTCTTCGATGCGCTCGGGGCTGAGTTCCGGCGTGGACACCCTGCCGGAAGACGAAATCGTCAGCGCGCCTTCGGCCGCCAAACGCCGCACCGCCTCGCGCGCGGGGGTCATCGACATGTCATATTGTGCGGCCAGACCGCGCAGCGTCATCGACAGGCCGGGGGCCAATTCACCGTGCATGATCTGCTGGCGCAGCATGCGGTACAGCCGCTCATGCGCGGGCGCAGAAGGGTCGGCCAGCCGAAGGCTTGCGGGGCGGGGAGGAATGGACATGAGCCGAACCCAAGCAAACCCAAAGCCCCGCGTCAAGCGTCTGTCGGCCCAAAGCGGTAGCTGTGCAGGCGCGGGCCGTTGGCCTGCAGCCAAGCGCGTTCCGCCTGCCAGTGTGGATACAGCCGCGCCACCACGGCCCAGAAATCGGCGG
>JBAXLX010000118.1:0-9513 GCA_037134595.1 Pseudomonadota bacterium | reverse complement strand
GGCATATCGGCCACCAACAGGGCATCGGTAATGTGGCGGCCTAGGCCGGGCCAAGCAAAGATCGTCTCGGTCAGCACAGCGCCTTCCAGCAGATAGGCGTAAGACAGGGCCACCACCGTGATGAGCGGCACAGCCACATTGCGCATGGCATGTACCCAAACCACGCGGCGTTCTGGCATGCCCTTTACACGGGCGGTGGTGATGTATTCTTGCCCCAATTCATTCATCATAAACGACCGCGTCATGCGCGAGATATAGGCCATCGACAGATAGCCCAAGATCGACGCGGGCAAGATGATATGCGACAGCGCGTTCCAGAACATATCCCATTCGCCAGCAAGGGCTGTGTCGATCAAGATCATATGGGTGACGGGCGGCACGCTCATATCCAGCATCATTTCATACATGGAATCCAACCGGCCCGGCCCGCCGACCCATCCCAACTCGCCGTAAAACAGCAAAAGCCCCATCAGGCCCAGCCAAAACACCGGCATGGAATAGCCCATCAGCCCGACCAGCCGCACCAACAGATCGCGCCACGATCCGGGCTTGGTGGCCCCCAGCACGCCCGCCGGAATGCCCACGATGACGCCGATCAGAATGCCAAGGGTCGATAGTTCCAGCGTGGCGGGGAAATAGCGGCCGATCTCGGACAGGATCGGGTCGCGGGTGCGCACCGATTGGCCCAGATCGCCGTGAAACACATCCCAGACATAGATGCCAAACTGCTGCCAAAGCGGGTCATTCAGCCCCAGCTTTTGCGTCAGCGCCGCGATTTGTTCGCCCGTGGCGCGTTCGCCCAAGATCGCTGTCACCGGATCAATCGGGATCACCCGCGAGATGAAAAAGGTCACGGCCAAAAGGCCGATGAAGGTGATGAACAAAGAGAAAAGCGTGTTAAGACTTTGGCTTGCAAAGCGCAGCGCCGCCGAAGGTTGGCCGGCGGCGTCAGATGGCGGGGCGGTGTTGACTGGTGCCATGAGAGATGCGCGCGCCGGTCGCCCGGCGCGCGCTTATCCTTACTTCGTCACAAGCCAGAAGGCAGCGGCATCGACCGCGCCACCGGCATAAAAGCCCGCAACGTTCGCGCGCAGACCGGTTTGACGCGCCTGTTGGAACATCAAGATAAAGGGCGATGTCTCGCGGTGGGTCTTTTGGATGTCGGCATACATGACCTTGCGCTTTTCGGGATCACGCTCCATCACGGCGGCTTGCGAGGCGGCTGTCATAGCGCCTGGATCGTAAGCGTTGCGCCAAGCCAGATAGCCGGTGGCATTGGCGGCATCCGAGTTGTCGGGGTTTTCGGCGAAGGTGGACGAGTTGGTGTTCGGATCGGGATAATCCGGACCCCAAGTTTGCAAGGTCGCGTCATGCAGACGGGCGCGGTAGTCTTTAAGAACCTCGGCCCCTTCGCCCACTTTCAGTTCTACCTTGATACCGGCTTGGCCAAAGGTGTTCTGGATGGATTGGGAGATATCCATCCGGTCGGCGGCGTTGCGCACGGTCAGGGTGACAACCGGGTCTTTGACACCCGATTCCGCCAGCAAGGCTTTGGCCTTTTCGATGTCCAAGCTATAGGGCAGATCGTCCAGCGCGCCCAGATAGCCCTGCGGCAAGAAGGATTGGTGCGGGATGACCGCGCCCTTCATGATCGTGTCGGCCATGCCTTGGTAGTCAATCGCCCAACGCATTGCGTCAAGGAACTTGGCGTTCTTGTAATTCTCGTTCTTTTGGTTGAACGACAGGTAATAGACCTGACCGCCCACATCGGTGACAACATTCACATCGGCGTTGCCTGCCAGACCGGCGACATCGGTGGGGGTCAAAGCGCGGGCGATATCGACATCGCCCTTTTCGATCTGCAACCGCTCGGTTGCGGCTTCGGGGATGTGCTGGATGAAGACGTTCTTCAAGATCGCATCACCGCGCCAATAGCCCGGACGCGCCTCTAGAATGACGCCTTCGTTGGGCTTGTAGGATTTCAGGATATAAGCGCCCGTGCCGGCCGAGTTGTTCTTCAGCCATTCATTGGCCATATCGCCGCCCACATCATGGGTCTTGACGGTTTCGGCATCCACGATCGAGGCCACACCGGCCGTCAGGCAGTTGTACAAGAAGGTCGGCGCGAAGGGCTTGTCGACCTTCAGCGTCAGCGTGTCGCCGGCACCGGTGATCATGGTGTCAACGTTTTCTGCCGTCCAGCCGAACTGGTTCAGAATGAAGGCCGGGGTCTTGTTGACCTTGACCGCGCGTTGCAGCGAATAGGCCGCAGCCTCTGCCGTCACAGGGTTGCCCGAGGCAAAGGTGACGCCCGCTTTCATCTTGAACGTATAGGTCACGCCGTCATCGGCGACCGACCAGCTTTCGGCCAGACCGGGTTCCAGCGCCAAGGTGGCGGGGTTGATCTCGACCAGACCGTCATAGGTGTTGTTGACGATATCAAGGCCCGAGAATTCGTAAGCCTCTGCCGGATCGAGCGAAACGATATCGTCAATCGCGGCCGCGATCACCAGCGTATCGGCAGGTGTGGCGGCCATCAAGGCTGCGGGGGCGGCGCCCAAAAGCAAAGCTGCCAAGGTGGCAGCACCGGCTTTGCGGGCGAGGGGAAGGAAGGACATGGATAACTCCCTGGTATTGTTGTTTTGACGCACAGATGTCGGGCCCCTTGCTGAGTCCCGATGCAATCCTTGGCCAAGTGGGCAACTTTCAAGCGCCCTTGTCAACCACTGGCGCTTCGTTCCGCCCAAAGCTTGGGCGAAAGCTGCAATGTTTGGCAAATCCTTCTCTTTATTGCCCGCTGTAAAGATCGGTCGCGCGCACCATGGCATCGGCAATGCCCGGTTCGGTGCCGGTGTGGCCTGCATCCGGCACAATCACCAGCTTGGCCTGTGGCCAAGCCGCCGCCAGATCCACCGCGTTGCGCACCGGCGTGCACACGTCATACCGCCCGTGGATGATCGTGCCCGGAATGGCGGCAAGCTTATGGGTTTGGGCCAAAAGCCAGCCGTCTTGGGCGAAAAAGCCCTTGTGGTGGAAATAGTGGTTCTCGATACGGGCAAAGGCGAGGGCATATTGGCCATCGGCCCAAGCCGCTTCGCGGGCGGGGTTGGGCAAAAGCGAGATGGTCCGCGCCTCCCACAGGGTCCAAGCGCGGGCGGCGGCCTCTTGGGCGGGGCTTGCGGGGCCGGTCAGGATGCGGTGATAGGCCGCCACCATTGCGGTGCGTTCGGCGGCGGGGATGGGGGCCTGATAGGCGGCGAAGGCTTCGGGAAACAGAAAACTCGCCCCGCCTTGTTCGTAAAACCAGTCGATCTCTTCCTGCCGGATCATAAAGATGCCACGCAACACCAGTTCGCTGACCCGCTCGGGATGGGTGACGCCGTAGGCCAGCGCCAGAGTTGACCCCCATGACCCGCCCGCCACCTGCCAGCGGTCAATCCCCAGATGCTGGCGCAGGGCTTCGGTATCGGCGACCAAATCCCAGACCGTGTTCTGCTCTAGGCTGGCGAAGGGCGTCGATTGCCCGCAGCCGCGCTGGTCAAACAAGATGATCCGGTAGCGGGCCGGATCATGGCCTTGGCGCAAAAACCCCGATATCCCGCTTCCCGGCCCGCCGTGCAGCACGACCACCGGCTTGCCCGAAGGATTGCCGCATTCCTCGTAATAAATCTCGTGCAGGTCTGACACTTTCAGCCGCCCCGTCTTATAGGGTTCGGTCGGCGGGTACAGCGGGCGAAGGTCGGTCATGGAAGTCTCCCTTTGCGGCCACTCTTGCGGCCCAATTGGCGCACCGCAAGCCCTTTCATAATTGCCCAAATATCCAAATCCCGCCCTGTCCGCTTGCCAGCGGGCGGCTAATCTTTCACAACAGCGCCAAACAGGGGGGCAGCATGGCAAAACTGGCATTGATCACGGCAGGCACCAGCGCCATCGGGCGGCATTTGGTGCTGGGGCTGGCGGGGGCGGGCTATGATGTGGCGCTGACCCATCTGGGCGCGGCTGAACAGGCCGCAGCGCTGGTGGCGGATGTCGCGGCGCTGGGCACCAAGGCGCTGGCCGTGGAAAGTGATGCAGGCGACGAGGCGCAGGTTTTGGCCTTTCACGCCCGCGCGGCCGATTGGGCGGGGGCGGTGCCGCAGGTCATGGTCAACAACGCCGGCATCCAGACATGGTCGCGCCTGACCGATCTTGAGGTCGCCGATTGGGACCGTGTCATGGCCACCAATCTGCGCGGCACCTTCTTGAACACCCGCACCGCAGCCCGCGCCATGCAGGCGGCAGGGCAGGGCGGGTCGATCCTGACGCTGGGGTCGGGCTGCAACACCCGCGCCTTTCCGCGCTTGGTGGATTACACCGCCTCTAAGGGCGGGATCGAGCAGTTCACCAAGGTCGCCGCCTGCGAGCTTGGCCCCTTTGGCATCCGCGTCAATTGCATCGCCCCCGGCGCCATCGCCACCGAACGCACCGCGGCAGAGGCGGGCGATTACGCGGGCACTTGGGCGCCCATCACCCCGCTGCGCCGCATTGGCACGCCGCAGGATCTGGTCGGGCCGATGTTGTTTTTGATCTCGGACGCCGCCGCCTTTGTCACGGCGCAAACGCTCTATGTTGACGGCGGCACCTTTTCCCAAGCGCCTTGGCCTTACCCGACCTGATCCGTCACGCACCTGTTACCCCTGCGGCGCATGCTGGCCAAAACGGAGGGTTTGACATGGCGCGTTGGCAGGATGCATTATTGGCTGGGGGCGAGAACCCGCGTTTGGGCAGCCGCTTTAACGCCCAAGGGCAGTTCTTGCCCGAACATGGCAACACAATCGTGGCCCAAGTCACGGCAGGATCGCCCACCGAAGCTGCCCTGATCGACCTGCGCCAAGCGTTGATGGCTTTGCCCTTCGCCGACCATTTCGCTTTTACGGCGGTGCAAAGCTATCACATGACCGTCTTTGAAGGTGTCATCGAAACCCGCCGTGCGCGGGGATATTGGCCCGATGATCTGGCGCTGGACACCTCGATTGACGAGATGACAGACGCCATGTCGGCCAAGCTTGCAGGGTTCACCGCCCCGCCGCCGTTCAAGATGCGGTTAGACGAAGTCACCCCCCTTGGCCTGCACCTGACAGGGGCCACGCCGCAGGACGAGGCTGCGGCCCGCGCATGGCGCGATGCTTTGGCGCAGGCTTTGGGCTTTCGCACGCCAGAGCATGACACTTACGGCTTTCACACCACCATGGCCTACCAAAAGCGCTGGCCTGAGGCGGAAGCTTTGGGCCATTACGAACGGGCCTTGGCGCAGTTGGGGGCCGCGTTTGCCGCCCGCGTTCCGGTGTTAGACCTTGACCCCCCCGCCTTTTGCCGCTTTGGCGATATGAACGCTTTCCCGCCTGTGCGGCGGTTTGTCGGGGCCTAAGGTGCTGTGCGTGCGGTGCGACGCAAAGTCGCGCCTTTCTTGACACAGGCGTCTAGCCGGATCATGCAAAGCTGTCGCAAAGTTTTGCAAAAGGCCTGACCCATGACGCGCCCCGATCCAGCCCTGTCGCCCGCGCAAGAATTGCGCGCCAATGTCGCTGTGCCGTTTGAGCGCGCTTTTGCCATGCCAAAGTCGGTCTATACCTCGCCCGAGTTTGCCAAGCTGGAACAGGCGCAGATCTTTGCCAAGGATTGGCTGTGTGCCGGACGGGCCGAGACGCTGAAAGACCCGGGCGATTACCTGACCATGACGATTGCGGGTGAACCTGTGATCATCCTGCGCGACCGCGAGGGGCAGTTGCGTGGCATGTCCAACATCTGTCGCCACCGCATGTCGACGCTGCTGGAAGGGCGCGGTCATGTGCGCGCTATCGTGTGCCCCTATCACGCTTGGACCTATAACCTTGACGGCACCTTGCGCGGTGCGCCTGCCATGGCGGCGAACGAGGCGTTCTGCAAAGACAAGATCGCCTTGCCTGCGGTGCGGGTGGAAAACTGGCTGGGCTGGATCATGGTCACGCTCAACCCCGATGCCCCGCCGCCGCAGCAAGCCTTGGGCGATGTGGAAAAGCTGGTGGGCCATCTGGACATGGGCGCTTACGTCGAAACCTTTCACGAAACCTTTCGCTGGACCACCAATTGGAAGGTTCTGGCCGAGAATTTCATGGAAAGCTATCACCTGCCCGTCTGCCATTCGGGCACGATCGGCGGCACGGTTGATCTGATGAAAATGACCTGCCCCGAGGGGACTTTGGCCTTCAACCACCATTACATCGTCAAGAACGACTCGGTTCCTTTTGCCTTGGCCCATCCCTCCAACACCACGCTGCAAGGTGATGATCGGCGCATCACATGGCTTTTGGCCATCTATCCCGCGCTGATGATCACGCTGACGCCGGGGTATTTTTGGTATCTGGCCCTAACCCCGCAAGGCCCCGATCAGGTCGATGTGCTTTTTGGCGGCGGGATGAGCGCGGAATGGATGGCTGATCCGGCAGCGCTGGACAATCTTGCGGCTGTGAAAGCCCTGCTGGATGACGTGAATGTTGAAGACAAGGGCTGTGTGGAA
This sequence comes from Pseudomonadota bacterium, assembly GCA_037134595.1. Lineage (GTDB taxonomy): Bacteria > Pseudomonadota > Alphaproteobacteria > Rhodobacterales > Rhodobacteraceae > Stagnihabitans. The sequence continues at coordinate 2,978 of JBAXLX010000118.1, read as the reverse complement.
AAGGTCTACCGCGGGCTGGTGGCGGGGATGTCAGAGCCCGGCCCGCTGAGCCATCTGGAACGGCCGAATTATGAATTTGCGCAGTATATCGCCTCGAAGGTGTCAACCGCCGCTGGGTCGTCTGAAACGGCGGAGCGTGTCGCGTGATCAACCAAGCCCTTATCGTCAGCCACGGCCAACCCAGTGATCCGGATCCGGCAGAAGCCGCCTTGGCGGGGTTGGCGGCCAAAGTCGCAGAACTGTTGCCCGATTGGCGGGTAGATAGTGCCACCTTGGCCAAGCCTGATGCCTTGGCCAAAGCCGTCGCAGGTCGCCCGCACGGGATGGTCTATCCGATGTTCATGGCGGGGGGCTGGTTTCCCATGACCGAACTGCCGCGCCGGATGGAGGCGGCGGGGGCCGTGGATTGGGCCTATCTGCCGCCCTTTGGCTTGGATGACAGGGTGCAAGCCTTGGTGGTGACTTTGGCGCAAGAGGCGGCAGCGGCGCAGGGGCGAACACCTGCGCAGACCGATATCCTTTTGGCAGCCCACGGATCGTTTCGCAGCTCTGCCCCGTCCGAGGTCGCCCAAGCCGTGGCGCAGCGCCTGAAACGCGCAGGCTTTGCGCGGGCTGACGCGTTTTTCATCGACCAAGAGCCGCGCATTGCGACTGCTATAGGCTTTGGCGCAGGGTCTGTTTGCCTGCCCTTTTTCGCCGCAGAAGGTGGCCATGTCACCGATGATCTGCCAGAGGCCTTGGCGGAAGCCGGCTTTGGCGGGCGCATGTTGCCGCCCTTAGGGCTGGATGCACGGGTGCCAAGCCTGATTGCGGCGGCGTTGCAGGGCCAAGCCTAGCCCTGTTAAACCGTGTACAGATACAGGTCGAAATCCACCTCTGACACGGTGCGCATCACACGGTCATATTCCGCCGCAGCGATGGCGGTAAAGGTGCGGTGCATGTCGGTGCCAAGGGCGTCTTTCAAGAATTCGGATGCCTTGGCCGCTTCGATGGCAGAAAGCCAATCGCGCGGCATGGCGGGGGCGTCGGCGGCGTTGGCGTAGCCGTCGCCCGTGGTTTCAGGACCGGGGTCGATCTGGTGCTTAAAGCCGTAGCGAATACCCGCCAGCACGGTGGTGGCGACCAGATAGGGGTTGGCATCCACACCTGCCGGACGATGCTCGACCCGCCGCGCTTTCCTATCGCCTGCCGGAATGCGCAGCGCGACCGAGCGGTTGTTGACCCCCCATGTGGGCGAGACGGGCGCATAGGAATTGGAGGCAAAGCGCCGCCACGAATTGGCGTGGGGGGCAAAGACCAGCATCGACTCGCCCATCGTGGCGCGCAGACCGCCGATGGCGTGTTTGATTGTGTCAGACCATTGCCCCTCGACCGCCTCGACAAAGACATTGCGGCCCGTGGCGTCTTGCATCGAGACGTGAAAATGCATCCCCGATCCGGCGTAATTCTCGTGCGGTTTGGCCATGAAGCAGGCCGTCACCCCATGGGCGCGGGCGTTCATGCGCACGATGCGCTTAAGCCGCATCAGGTCATCGGCGGCTTGCACCACGTTGTGGCGGTAATGCAGGGTCATTTCATACTGACCGGGGGCGAATTCCGAGATCAGGGTTTCGGCCTTGATCCCGATCAGGTCGGCGGCTTTGTAGATATCGGTAAACAGCGGCAACATGCCGTGGAGTTTATCAACCGAATAAACATCGGTCTTATTTGACGCCCGCCCATCCAGCACATCGCGGGCAGGCACCATCTTGCCATCAGGGCCGCGCTGGTTTTCCAGCAAGAAAAACTCCAGCTCGAAGGCCCCTGCCGGAAAAAGCCCCTCAGCGGCCAGCGCATCGACTTGCGCTTGCAAAGCATGGCGCGGATCCGATGTCATGGGGCTGCCGTCAAGATTATACATCGACATCAACACCTCACCGCGTGGGGGGGTGGTGTTGTGCAGGGGTTTGAGCGTGCCCGGAATCGGCCAAGCCCGCCGGTCGCCATCGCCCTGATCCCAGATCAGGCCGGTTTCATGCACATCTTCGCCGCAGACATCCAAGCCCAAGATCGAGATCGGCAACAGCCGCCCCGAGCTATAAAACGTCAGCAATTCGTGGCGGCGGATGATCTTGCCGCGCCCGATGCCGTTGGAATCGTGCAGAACGATATCAAAGGCCTCAACCTCGGGGTGGGCGTTCAGGAAGGCGTGGGCTTCGTCGATTGAAGAGCCGGAGGGGCTGGTCATGGGCATCTTTCAGGCGGTCAGCTCGGCCAAAACCTCGGCAAAGGTGGCGATCAGGGTGTCAACCTGACGCCGCTTTGTGGCGGGGCTGATGGGCATCATGTTGTGGAAGGGGGCGATCCGGCAACCACGGTTCAACAGCGCCATATGCAAGGCGGCTTCGATCTGGGGTTGGTGGGCAAGGGCGGCCTCGGCCCCGTTGTGCAGGGGGCCGGGGGCGCAGATAAACTCCACCCGCGCGCCGACGCGCAGGGCGTGCCATGGCAGGTGGTGGGCGGTGATGGCTTGGGTCAGCCCATCCAGCAGGCGCTGGGCCAAATGGTCCATATGGTCATAGGCGGTGCGTGTCATCACCTGCGACAGGGTTGCGCAGAGGCAGACAAATTGCAGCGGATTGGCGGATAAAGTGGTGCCCATGCCGGAATGGCCCATGGGGCGGTTGGCGTTGGCGGCTTGGTAGCGGATGGCGGTTGTGGCACTTAGGCCCCAAGCCGCGGTGGGCAGGCCACCGGCCACGCATTTGCCCACGACAAAGATGTCGGGTTGCAGGCCATGCACGCCGCAATATCCGCCGTAACCGGTGGAAATGGTGTGGGTTTCATCCAAGATCAGCAGGCTGCCGTATTGGGTGGCCAAGCGGCGCAAGCCTTCCAGAAAGCCCGCAGCGGGCAGGACCATGCAGGAATTGGTCAAGACAGGTTCGGTCAAGATCGCTGCCACATCGCCTTGGGCTAAGGCGGTTTCGACGGCGGCG
>JBAXLX010000117.1:0-9549 GCA_037134595.1 Pseudomonadota bacterium | reverse complement strand
ATCCCATGTGTCGATCGAGGCCCAAGTGCCATCCAGCAGCGCCTTGGTCCGCTCGACATAATAGGGCCCCCAGATGTCTTCGATGGCGGTCAGGTGGGCATTGGGGGCAAAGGCCGACATATCAGCGCCTTGGCCAAAGCCGTGCAGGCCCTTTTGTTCCAGAATCTGCAGCGGGCCGGGGCTGTCGGTGTGGGTGGTGACGATATCACAGCCCAAGTTGATCAGCGTTTCGGTGGCGGCGGCTTCTTTTGGCGGGTCAAACCAGCTGTCGATCAGAACCAGTTTCACAACGGCCGCCGGATTTTGCTTTTGTGCGGCCAAAGCGAAAGCGTTCACGCCCAGCACCACTTCCGGCACCTTGTACGAACCCAGATAGCCCATCACGCCCGACTTTGACATCTTGCCCGCGATGGTGCCCAAAACGGCGCGGCCTTCGTGGAATTTCGAGTTATAGGTCGACACGTTGTCAGCCCGCTTGAAGCCGGTGCAGTGTTCGAACTTCACATCGGGGAATTCGCCTGCGACTTGCAGGGTCTGATCCATGTAGCCATACGAGGTCGTGAAGATCAGCTTGCAGCCCTGCTGGGCCAGATCGCGCAGAACCGGAATGGCGCTAGCATCTTCGGCCACGTTTTCGACATAGATCGTTTCGACTTTGTCGCCCAGTTCAGCCTCAATCGCTTCACGGCCTTTGTTATGCGCCCAAGTCCAGCCATAGTCGCCGATCGGGCCAAGGAAAATAAAGCCGACTTTGACTTTGTCCTCTGCCAAAGCGGGCGAGGCGAGGGTTGCAAGGGTTGCAGCGCCTGCGCCTTTAAACAGCGTGCGTCGGGAAATCATGGTCATCAGACTCTCCTGTTGGTTTTGGTTAGGTGGAAGGAAGGAAGGGTTTGCCAAGGCAGGCCGGCGCATTTGCGCCCGCCGTGCCACGCGACGAGATAAAGGATAGGGCAACCACAGTCATGGCATAGGGCATAGCCGCCCAGAACTGGCTGGGCAAGAACGAGAACCCCGACGCTTTGGCATAAAGCTCTAGCGCCATCAGAATGCCGAAAAAATAGGCACCCGCCAAAAGCCGCCCCGTGCGCCATCCGGCAAAGACCACCAGCGCCAAGGCGATCCAGCCGCGACCGGCGGTCATCTTTTCGGCCCACATCGGCGTGATGACCATGCTGAAATAGCACCCGCCAATGCCCGCCATCGCCCCGCCAAAGGCAATCGCCGCATAGCGCACCTTGATCACCGAATAGCCAATGGAATGGGCCGACAGATCATTTTCCCCCACCGCACGCAAAATCAGCCCCGCGCGGGTGGATTTTAAGAACCATGTCGTCAGCGGCACCATGATCAGCGCAAAATAGACGATGGGCGAATAGCCAAAGATCAGTTGCAGATATTCGTGCTTGGCGAGGGCATCAGGAAAGACGCTCAGAAACGGCACCACGATGCGCCCCGTAAACGACAATCCCATCAGCGAGGATATCCCCGTGCCAAAAATCGTCAGCGCCAATCCGGTCGCCACTTGGTTAGAGTTTAACTGCAAGACCAGCACGCCAAACAGCAAACTGGCCAAAGCCCCGCCCGCCGCCGCCCCCAGAACGCCAAACCACGGGTTAAAGGTGTAAACCGTCACGGCAAAGCCGGAAATCGCCCCGACCAGCATCATCCCCTCAACCCCAAGGTTCAGCACGCCCGACTTTTCCACCACCAGTTCGCCCAAACCCGCCAGCAAGATCGGCGTCGCCAAGCCAACCACCGTGATGATCGCCGCAATGATGAAATCTATGCCCATCTCACACCCCCGCCGCTTTGGCCGAAGGGATCACGCGGATGCGGTAGCGCACCAGAATGTCACTCGCCAGAATGAAGAACAGCATCATCGCTTGAAAAATCCCGGCGGTAGAGTTGGGGATATGCACCGAAGTCTGCGCCATTTGCCCGCCGACATAGGTCACCGCCAGCACAATCCCCGCGATCAAGCAGCCAAAGGGGTTCAACCGCCCCAAAAACGCCACGATGATCGCGGTGAACCCATAGCCTGACGCAAAGCCAAGGTCGATCTTGTGCAGCACGCCCAAGAATTCCAAGCCCCCCGCCAGCCCCGCCATAGCGCCGCCGATGATCATGGTGGCCCAAATGGTGCGCTTGCTGTCAAACCCGCCATGCCGCGCCGCCGTGGCGGAAGACCCCACCACCCGCACCTGATAGCCAAATTCCGACCGCGCCATGATCACCCAAAAGACAAAGGGCAAAATCAGCGCAATCAACACACCCAGATGCACGGTTGACTCTGGCCAGACGGGCAGGGTCTGCGCATCGGCCAAAGGGGCCGTTGCCGGAAAGTTGCGCCCGTTGGGGTCTTTCCACGGCCCACCCACCAGATAGCCCAGCACTTGGAACGACACATAGGTCAGCATCAAGCTGGAAAGGATTTCGTTCACATTATACTTGGTGCGCAACCACGCCGGCACCGCCGCCCAAAGCCCGCCGCCCACAACACCGGCGGCGATCATCAACAGCACCACCAAGAACCCGCCGCTCTGGCCAAAGGCCATGCCCATTCCCGCACTGCACAAAGCGCCGATGACATATTGCCCCTCGGCCCCGATGTTCCACACCTGCGCGCGGTTGCCCATCGACAGGCCCAAGGCGATGATGATCAAGGGGGCGGCCTTCAGCGCCACATCCTGCCATTTGTAACTTGCAAGCAGCGGTGACAGGAAGATGTCGACCACCGCCTTAAAGCCCTTGATCCCCAACAGATCAAACACCACGATCCCGATCAGCATCGTCAAGATGACCGAGGCAATCGGCGTGGCCACCAGCATGGCAAGACTAGGCTCGCGGCGTTTTTCCAGCTTAAGACGCATGGGCGACCTCTCCATGAATGCCGCCCATGAGCAGGCCGATCTCGTCAATCTTCGCCTCGGCCACGGCCATCGGGCGCGACAGACGCCCGGCGTTGATCACGGCCATAGTGTCGCAAAGCGATAGCAGTTCGTCCAAATCCTGACTGATCACCACAATCGCCGACCCCGTTGCCGCCAGATCGACCAAGGCCTGATGGATCGCCGCCGCCGCCCCCGCATCCACGCCCCATGTGGGTTGGCTTACGACCAGAACCTGCGGCTTTTGCAGGATTTCGCGGCCCATGATGTATTTCTGCAAGTTCCCGCCCGACAGGCTTTCGGCCATGGCACTTGGGCCGGTGGCCTTGACCGAAAACGCCTCGATCACCTCGCCGGCATAGGTGCGGGCGGCCTTGGCGTCGATCAAACCGGCGCGCACCATGCCCAGACGGTCGCGGGCTGTCAGGACGGCATTGTCGGCCAGGGTAAAGATCGGCACCGCCGCATGGCCGTTGCGCTCTTCGGGAACCGAGGCCACGCCGTGCCCGCGCCGCGCGCGCGCTTGCAGATGGCCCACGGCCACACCGTCGACCGTCACGCTGGCGGGGTCTGGGTTCGGGGCCTCGCCCGACAGGGCCAATAGCAGCGCGTTCTGCCCGTTGCCCGCAACACCTGCCACGCCAAAAATCTCGCCCGCGCGGACCGTGAAGCTGATGTCGCGCAAAGCCGTGCCAAAGGGGCCATCGGCGGGCAGCGACAGGGCTTTCACGGCCAGTTTCGCCGCCCCAAAGCTACGCCCCGCCGCGCGCGAGATATCTTTCAAACTGCCGCCGATCATCTTTTCGGCCATCGACCGGCTGGTTTCGACCGCCGGATCGCAGGTGTCGACCAATTTCCCGCCGCGCAGGATCGTGGCCGTATCGCACAGCGCCTTAATCTCGTGCAGTTTGTGGCTGATATACAGGATCGAGCACCCTTCCTGCGCCAATTTGCGCAGAACGGTGAACAACTGCTCCACCTCTTGCGGGGTTAGAACCGAGGTCGGCTCGTCCATAATCAACAGTTTGGGGTTTAGCAGCAAGGCGCGCACAATCTCGATCCGCTGGCGTTCACCCACCGACAAAGTTGACACAATCCGGTGCGGTTCCAGTTTCAGCCCATATTGGCCCATCACCGCCAGAATGCGGCTTTCCAGATCGCGGGCGGGGATGTTCGCATCCATCCCAAGGGCGATGTTTTCCAGAACCGTCATCGCCTCGAACAAGGAAAAGTGCTGAAACACCATCCCGATGCCCAATTTGCGCGCCGCTTTGGGGTTGGCCACGCTGATGCGCTGGCCATTCCAGCGAATCTCGCCCCCGTCAGGCTGCATAATGCCGTAAATCATCTTGACCAGCGTGGATTTACCCGCACCATTTTCGCCCAACAGCGCGTGAATTTCACCGGGTTTGACCGAAAACCCCACATTGTCATTGGCCAAAACCCCGGGGAAGCGCTTGGTAATGCCGGTCAGTTCAAGTCGGGCAGGGCTGGCCATTCGCGCTCCGTTCTTCAGGGCAGACAGGATGAGTGATGCGGATTGGCTTTGGCTTTGTATATGCCGCTGCAATTTGAAGCAGCTTCGCATTTCTGACATAAACCTGCAAAGCCGCCAAACCCTTCCCCCAAGTTCACCCGTCTGTGCGGATGATTTCTTAAGCAATCCTAGCCCGACTTCGCGCTTGGTCACAAGGGATTTGCACGCGCCTGCCCGCTCTTTGCCCAAACCTGCGGCTTTTGGCGGACCTTTGGGCGCATTTTCAGCCTTTGCCAGCCGCATCCATCCTGCCATGCTGCACCAAACCCAAAGCCCGAGGATTGCCATGACCCTAGACCACGAAGCCCTTCTGCGCCGCGCCATTGACGAATCCCGCAAAGCGCGTGTGGCGGGCAATCATCCCTTCGCCTGCATCCTTGTCGGCCCCGATGGCACGGTGCTGATGACCCAGCACAATGCCTATATGCCCGACCACGACATGACCGGCCATGCCGAACGGGTGCTAATGACCCGTGCGTCGACCACGTTGCCCAAAGAGGTGTTGCAGGAATGCACCATCTACACCTCGGCCGAACCCTGTGCCATGTGCGCCGGGGCGATCTATTGGACGGGGCTCAAGCGCGTGGTGTTCGGCCTGACCGAAAAGGATTTAAAGGCCATAACCGGCGATCACCCCGAAAACCCCACGCTGGATTTGCCCTGCCACATCGTCTTTGCCGCCGGCCAGCGTCAGGTCGAGGTGATTGGCCCGATGCTGGAAGCCGAGGCCGCCGCCGTGCATGAGGGGGCTTGGGGCTAAGGTTTGGGGCGCGACACGGGCAGGCGCCCCCAAAGTTTAAGGTTGGTTAGGCCGTTTTCGCGGGCTCTTGAACGGTGCGCCCGAAGGTGGTTGTCATGGTTTTCAGCTTGTGGGCAATGTCATCGGTGATCGCACCCGCTTCATAGCGCCACGACCAATTCCCCTTGGCCCGACCCGGCACATTGGTGCGCGCCTCGGTGCCAAGGCCCAACAGATCTTGCAGCGGCACCACCACCGTGTCGGCAACCGACCCCATGGCCAAACGGATCATGGTCCAATGAATGTCTTGCTCTAGCACCGGGCCGGTATACTCCAACACCTGCTGTTGATGCTTTTGGGTTAGGCTATTCCACCAGCCCACCACAGTGTCATTGTCATGCGTGCCGGTGTAGCAGACGAAATTGGGGACAAAGTTGATCGGCAGATAGGGGTTTTCAGCCCCTGTCGCGTCAAAGGCAAATTGCAAAACCTTCATGCCGGGAAAATCGAAGGCGTCGCGCAAGTCGGTCACTTCGGGGGTCAGCAGGCCCAAGTCCTCGGCCCAAACCGGCAAATGGCCCAATTCTTGGTCCAGCTTATGAAAAAAAGCCATGCCGGGGCTTTTGGCCCAACTGCCGTTCACAGCGGTTTTCTCGCCATGCGGCACTTGCCAAAACGCCTCGAACCCGCGGAAATGGTCGATGCGGATGACATCGACATGTTGGGTCAACAGTTTGAACCGCTTGATCCACCATTCAAATCCGGTGTTTTCCAGATGCGTCCAGTTATACACCGGATTGCCCCACAACTGGCCGGTTTCGCTGAAATAATCCGGCGGCACACCCGCCATCAGTTTGGGGTCCAGCGTATCGGGGAGCAGTTCAAAATTCGTCGGATTGGCCCAAACATCGACGCTGTCAAAGGCCACATAAAACGGAATATCGCCGACAATTTCAATGCCGCGTTCATGGGCATAGGCGCGCAGGGCGCCCCATTGCCGGAAAAAGGCGAATTGGACGAATTTGTAAAAATCCACCGCCTCGCCCCTTTGGGCGCTGGCATGTTTTAAGGCTGATGGATCGCGCTGGGCCAGATGCGGCGGCCATTGGTTCCAAGCCTTGTGCGAATGGCTGTCTTTGAGCGCCATAAACAAGGCGTAATCGTCCAGCCACTCGCCCTGTTCGGCGCAAAAAGTGTCATAGTCTGCGGCCAGTTTATCATTGGAGCGAAAGGCTTTCGCGGCAAGCGCAAGGGCTGCGAATTTGACCTCTTTGACCGCGTGCAGGTCTTGGGCGATCGATACCGTCGTGCCCGGCGGGGTGACCGATATATCCACGCCTTCGGCGATCAAATCTTCAATGCTGATCAGCAAAGGATTGCCCGCATTGGCCGAATAAGACGCATAGGGCGACCCATCCTCGGCCGTGGGGCCCAAGGGCAGCACTTGCCAGATTTTCTGATGCGTTTGGCCCAGAAAATCCAAGAAATCCCGCGCGGCAGAGCCAAGATCGCCAATGCCCCAATTGCCCGGAAAAGAGGTGGGATGCACCAAAACCCCACTGCGACGTGCAACTTTTGATCTCATACGCGCTCCTAAAAAGAATTGGGTGTGACAATTTTTCAAAATGCCACAGAGGTTTTGGGTTTGGGACGATCGGTCAGCCCCGATTCCAGAATTCGCCGCACTCTTACTCAAAGGCCAAAGCACCTTGGCCCAGCGGTCCGATTTTGACAAGCCAATCCTTGCCCTGAAAGCCTGAAAATAGGGTCAAACACGGCGGGATGCGCGGGGGTTAATACACCGGCGCAAAGCCGATTGAGGGGTCAATAGGCCCGCTGCGCCCGTCAATCAGCAATTCCCCCACCCGCGCAGGGGTGCGGGCGATGACTTTCCCGCGCCGGATCACGGCGAGTTTCACCGATTTCAGCCGCAACGCCTCGGCCGGATCGCGGGCTTGCAGAACAACCAGATCGGCGTTGCAGCCTTTGTCCAAACCATAGCCTTGCAATCCCATGGTGCGGGCGGAATGGGTGGTCAGCGCTTGAAAGATCGCTGATTTCTCGTCCAAACTGCCCATTTGCGCGACATGAATGGCCATATGCCCGACCTCTAGCATATCGCCCGACCCCATGGCGTACCACGGGTCCATCACGCAATCATGGCCGAACGACACGTTCAACCCCGCCGCCATCAGCTCGCGCACACGGGTCATGCCGCGGCGTTTGGGGTAGGTGTCGTGGCGGCCTTGCAGCATGATGTTGATCAAAGGGTTGGGGATGACGTTCATCTGCGCTTCGACCATCAGCGGGATCAGCTTTGAGACATAATAGCTGTCCATCGAATGCATCGAGGTCAGATGCGACCCCGTCACCCGCCCTTGCAACCCAAAGCGCACCGTTTGCGCCGCCAAGGTTTCCACATGGCGTGACAGCGGGTCATCGCTTTCGTCGCAGTGCATATCGACCGGCAGGCCCCGATCAGCCGCCAGCCGGCACAGCGCTTCGACCGAGGCGCGGCCCTCGTCCATCGTGCGTTCAAAATGCGGGATCCCGCCGACAATATCGGCCCCCATATCCAAAGCCCGTGTCAGTGCCGCGACACCGTCTTTGGCGCGGTAATAGCCGTCTTGGGGAAAGGCCACGATTTGCAGATCAAGATAGGGTGCCACGCGGCGCTTGACCTCTAGCATCGCTTCCACGGTCACAAGGCGGGGATCGGATGTGTCAACATGGGTGCGGATGGCCAAAAGCCCCTGCGTCACCGCCAGATCGCAGTAGCGCAGCGCACGCTCTACCAGCGCGTCGACGGTCAGGGTGGGGCGCAACTCGCCCCACAAGGCGATGCCTTCCAGCAAAGTGCCAGACCGGTTCATGCGCGGCAGGCCCAGTGACAGGGTGGCGTCCATATGAAAATGCGGGTCGATGAAAGGCGGGGTGACCAAGCGGCCGGTGGCGTCGATTTCCTCGCGGGCCACGGCTGCGATGTTCGGGGTGACCTCGGCGATTTTGCCGTCAAGAATGGCTATGTCTTGGCCCTTGCTTCCATCGGGCAGGTTGGCTTGGCGCAAGATCAGATCGAACATAGGGCCTCTTTGGGTTGGGCGCGTTGCGTCGGTTGCAGCAAGAAGTCGGTCGCAACCCCTAAGGCTATGGCTTGGGGATGCTTGCCCAAGGCAGGTTGGCCGATCGGGCAGGTGATCTTGGCGATGTCATAGGGGCTATGGCCCAGCTCTGCCAGCCGCTTTTGAAACCGCGCCCATTTGGTGGCGCTGCCGATCAGGCCACATCGCAAAAAGCCATGAAGAAGGGCGCGGTGGCAGAGGTCTAGGTCTAAAAGGTGGGAAAAGGTCAAGATCAGATGTTCAGCATCTTGCGGGGCAAGGCTGAAGGCTTGGGGCATATCGGGGGCGGGCAGACGGGTTGTTCCCGAGGGAACAACGGCGGGGAAGCGGTCGGCGGATATGTCGACCCATGTGATCGACAGGTCGGGCAAGGGCGCCATCACGGCGGCAATTGCCCGCCCGACATGGCCTGCCCCCCAAAGCCATAGGTGGCGTTTGGGGGCCAAGACGGGTTCAATCAGCCAGCCTTGCAGCAGTTGCGGGCTAGGCAACGCCCCTTGGCCGCGCGCTTGGGCCAGCAGGCGTTGCACCGACAGCGGCATGGGCGACCCGTCAACGCTGCGCGCGACGATGGGGCCTTTGGGCAGGGTGCTTGCGGTGAAAACCTCGGTCACCAAGGTCACAGCCCCGCCGCAGCATTGGCCCAAGGCGGGGCCTAGGGGGATGCGCTGTGTCTTACAGGCTTGGGTTTGGGCGCGGGCGGCCAGCGTTGCTTGATGCTCTAACGCGCCGCCGCCGATGGTGCCGGATTGGCCCTGCGCCCAGACCAGCATGGCCGTTCCGGTTTCCCTTGGCGACGAGCCGTCATGGGCCGCGATCACCACCCGCGCGACCCTGCCGTGGGCCTGCACCGCCGCTATTAGGGCGGGCAGGTCAAACATTCTGCCCCCGCAGCACGGCCATTAGAACCCGCTCTGCCGTGGCGGGGGCGTTCAGGGCAGGATAGGCGGGGCCGCAGGCCGAAACGGCGTGTGAGAGGGCCATAAAGGCCGAAATCCCAAGGTTAAACGGCGGCTCGCCCACGGCTTTGGATTTGCCCACGGTGTCTTCGGCATTGGGGACCGTCCACAGGTCGACGTTGAAGACCTCGGGCCGGTCAGAGACGGCGGGGATTTTATAGGTGCTGGGGGCGTGGGTGGTCAACTGGCCCTTGGCGTTCCAGACCAGCTCTTCGGTGGTCAGCCAGCCAGCGCCTTGCACATAGGCCCCTTCGATCTGCCCGATATCCAGCACGGGGTTCAAAGAGGTGCCGGTGTCATGCAA
>JBAXLX010000116.1:0-9560 GCA_037134595.1 Pseudomonadota bacterium | reverse complement strand
GGCCATGAAGGCCACCCGCGGCAAGGTCCGCGGACCGGTTGTGTTCGGGCTGCCGCTCTTGGTGTGGACCCTGAGGTCGGTGCCCTTGGCAGAACCCACGCAAGTTGAATACCCTCAAGTGCGTTTGCAAGCGACCGAGACGATGAGCGGGTTCTTGAACACTTGGCGAGAAGATCGCGCCGTCGACATAGGCTTTCTCTGCGCTCTGGATGGCAAGACGCATTTTCACGCCACGCATGTTCTTGATGCGGATCTGTTTTTCTTTTCCGCCCCGGAGGCTTGGCCCCGTGATGCGCCGCCGGGTGCGCCAGTGCCTTTGGCGGAGTTGCGGGCTTGGATTTGATCTTGACCTCGCCGTCTCATGGCCTGCGCAAGTTGATCGAGCGTCAAGCCGACAGGCTATTTTGCTCAATGTGGTGAAAGCGCTGGATGCGATGATGCAGATCAAGGACATGGTGGCGCGCGGGTCGGGCTGCACGATCTTTGCCCCCGCCGACGCTTATGATTTCGTGGCGCGGGGCGAGATGTCAACAGGTCGCCCATGATCTGGTGCAAGGGGGCATCTGGGATGGGCGGTCCTCCAATCTGGCCAAGAGTCTGGCCTAACCTTGCGCGAGATGTCCGCTGGCGCGGTCGCTTGCATCATGACCACGCCTTGCGCGCGTCTGACCCGCAACGCCAACCCTGCGGGAGCGGGTCGGCCCTTGACCCGAACAGAGAGGACCGCAGCCAGAGGCGTCAGGCCGCGAGCGCGAAACTGCGCGGGCAGGTGGCCCAAAAGCTGGGGTGTCAGGTTCAGCATCCAGATCGCCTGCAAAGGCCCGGGCACGACAAGACCGCCGACGCCTTCGGCTGGTGTCGCTTCGGGCAGATCATAATGGATGCGGTGCGCGTTCAAGGTCCGGGCACACGAGCAAAACAGCAAGATCGCATCCGGCGTGACCTGCCGCTGTGTGGCATCGGGCCAGTCTTCGGCCAAAGGTTCCGATAAGGGCTGACCGGGCTTAGGATCCTTGCGATAGACGATATCTTGTCGTTCGGTACGGCGCGTTTGGCCGGCGACTGTGTAGACAGTATTCACCGCGACAAAGCCCAAAGGCCCTGTGCTGGCGGTTTTGCAGCGGATGTCGTTGATCGTGCGGGTGAACATCGCGCCCCAGATCGGGCACAAGGCACCAATGCGTTCCGAGCGGCACATCTCCCGGCGCGCGGGTGCCGGTCAGAGTGGTAGACAGATCATCGATCGGTCCTCCGCTGACCGTTTCCGTTCGCGTTGAAACCCTGCCAATCCATTTGGCAGGGTCCGCCGTCAGGACCGCAGCCCAAGGCCCAGATCGGCAGCACTTAGCGCGGGAAGGTTTGCCACCATGTCCCACAGACGCTCTGCCGCCCCGCCCAAAAGCCCAAAGGCTTTGGCCCGCAAACTGGCTTCCAGAACTGCGCTGTCAATTCGTGTGGCCAGATCATGGCCAAAGGTTAGCAAGGTGCCGTCCGTCAACAAAATCTCACCCTCTGCCTGCATATCGCCCACATTGGGCGAACCGCTCACCGTGATCTTTTCGGCAAACTTGCCCAAGGTCGGGTCGGTCGCCAAAGCGTCGGTATAGGTGCGATCGGCAGCTGTGGAGATACCGGCCAAGACCATGCCCGCCAGCCACGCATAGCTGAACTTCACCTCTAACCCCGTGCGGGGGCGCTTGATGTCGCACACTGATAGCCAGCGCGGGCTGGTGCGCAGGTGCAAGTTTGCCACGCGCTCAGGCGTCAGATTGTGTTGGCGCAGGGCGGTGGCCAAGCCCTCGATCATGGCATGGGTGCCGTGGCAGCAGGCGTGCAGCTTGTATTTGATGTCTTCGAACACAAAGCTGTGCGGGGGGGGCGCGTCCCAGACACCGGCTTCGACCGGATGGTCGGAATGGGTCAACACAAAGCCCTGCGGCCCCATCACGCCATCATCCGCCGAGGTAAACCCCGCCCGTGCCAAAGCGGCACATTCCACCCCGTTTGCGGCCGCAATCCCCGCGTTATAGGGCTTGCCCATGGTTCCGAACTGCGATTTCAGGCCCGAGGCGCGGGTGGCGCAAAGCCCCAAGGCCACGCGCATCTGATCCCGCGTCAGGCCGTACAGACGCCCCGCTGCCACGGTGGCCCCAAAGGCACCGGCGGTGGCTGTTTGATGAAAGCCGCGGTTGTAATGTACCGCCCCCAGCACCATCCCCAGCCGAACCGAGGCTTCCGCGCCCAACAGAAAGGCCTCTGTCACCTCGACAGCGCGGCACCCCATCTCTTCACCCACGGCCAAAGCTGCAGGATAAATCCCGACTGACGGGTGACCGACATGGCCAAAATGGGTGTCGTCATAATCCAGCGCATGGCTGGTCGCGCCGTTCACCAAAGCCGCTGCACGGGCGGGTGCCTGCCCCCCACCCAAGACCGACGCTACGGGCCGACCGCCCTCTGCCAAGACATAGGCGCGCAAGATGCCGGATAAAGGCTCCTCTACCCCGGCCCGCCCGCAGACCATCCAGTCAAACAGCGAAAACTGCGCCATGGTGCGGGCGCTGTCAGGGATTTCGGCGGCTGGCAGGGCGGCTAAATCCAAAAGGTGGGACAAGGTTGTCATGGTTTGACCTTGCCATAAGATTTCGCAACGACCAAGACCTGTTCGGCGATGGAGCACAAGATCAGGTTGGTCGAAATGGGCGCAACCTGATACAACCGCATCTGGCGGACCTTGCGCTCGACGGCGTTTTCCTCGGCCAAGCCAAAGCCGGCGGGGGTTTGCAAACAGGCCGGCGTTGTTGCAGACCTCTGACGACCGAGGATTCACCTTGTGACCTCCTGAGGTGAAACGGGCAGGATAAGCCAGCCATCCCCCACCTGCGACCGCACGATGACCTTGTCCAGCCCGACGTCGGCGCTGCGCAAGCGCGGGTCGCGGCCGATCTGGCTGGACAAAGACATGATCGCGCGCGCGCCTTGAAACGTTTAAAGGCCAAGCAAAACACTCGGCTTTTGTCGGCGCAAAAACGTGTCAACACGGTGTCGTCGTTTCATGAGTCGGTCTGAAACCGAAGCGAACGCGCCGTTTCGAGCAGCGTTGAAACCATCGCCTTCTGCGGCTGTATGGCTCAGTCATACCATCTCGGCGCGGATACGTGTCGCGACCATCCTCAGCTTTACCGACCGTCATCACCATTTCCTTTTCAAAAACGGCAGGGCATCTTTGCAACGCACAGCGCAGCCGTCGCCGCCGCACTGGAGCGGATGATGCAGGACGAGGAGGAACGTAAGGTTGCCCACTGCGTCATCGCGCCGGAAATCCGCGCAGGGTGAGGCACCCCGCTCAGCCTTCATCGACCAAGACGACGCCTTCGCCGCCTAGATCGAAGCGGCCATCGACACGCTGAAAACCACGCCCAACACGGGCAGCCTTCGCGATGAAATCGCCCCGGGCATCCGCGCCATTCCGGCAGGCAGGAAAGCCGTCGTCGTCTTTCTGGTTGAGGATGACGCTGGCGAAGGGCTGATCTGCGCAGTCACCCACGGCGGCGCGGATTGGATCAGGCGGATGGGTGCGCGCAGCCGCTGATCTTGCGGCGGACTTATGATTTACGCAGCGCTCTTCCATATCAGCGGGGTGAGGTAAACGATGGTGTCACCGACACTGACCATCACCTCGCCGTCTTGAATGTTGATCTGAAGCTTCATCGTGCGGTTTGCCAACTTTGCCAAAGCACTGGTATCTTTCTGGGAAAAACCAATCACTTGAAGGTTCTCAAACCGCGTGGTGCTGGCCTTGATCTTGTCCCACCAGATCTCGGCTGTCTTGCCGCCATAGGGATAGACAATCACTTTAGCGGCTTTGCTGCAGGATTGGCGCATCACCTTCTCGCTGGGAAGCCCAAGCGACACCCAAACATCAAGCACGCCGCTCAGGCTTTTCTGCCAAATGTCCGGCTCGTCGTCTGTTGACAGACCCTTGGTCATTTCCAAGCTCTCATGGGCATTCAGGGCAAAGGCGACAATACGCACCATCAGCCGTTCATCGGTCTCTGAAGGATGCTTGGCCACGGTGAGCTTATGGGTCTCGTAGTAGTGGCGATCCATGTCGGAGATGGAGAGTTCGACTTTGTAAATAGTGGCATTTTGCGCCATGATGTGTTCCAGATCCCCAAAGATAAGGCTGCTTACTGCGTTTGATCATTTTGGGAAAGCGGATAGGGCGCATGGGGAAATCGCGGTTGAAAAGGTGTCGCCCTTGCCCCTCAGATCCCCAATGCCGTCGCGCAGGATCAAGAGGCCAGAGGCGGGCAAGCGCTCTGGCAGGACGTCACCGCCTTGGGCGGTGGACCGGATTGCAGACTTCCAGATCAACGTGAACGCGACTTTGGGGGCTGTTAGCTCGTTGCTTTGACCCAACTGACGGCAAAGATCAGCGGGCCTGCGGGCTTTTTGACCTGTTGTGTCGCTGTGACTCCCCCCGGATCTAAGGTCGACGGCAGGGAACGATGGGCAATCGGCATTGCACAGCCAGCGCTTGATGACGTAAGCTACCCAGACTGCCGTCAGTCCGTCCCACCCCACTTTGACCGAACTGGAGGCGCTTGACTGACATGAACCTGAAATACCGCCCCGAGATTGATGGTCTGCGTGCCATCGCCGTCCTCCCCGTCATCCTCTTCCATGCTGGCTTCTCCACATTCAGCGGCGGCTTCGTCGGTGTCGACGTGTTCTTCGTCATCAGCGGCTTTCTGATAACCTCGATCATCGTTAAGGACGTGGAAGCAGGCACGTTTAGCTTTTGGGATTTCTACGAGCGGCGTGCACGACGCATCCTACCCGCCCTGTTCCTCGTCATGCTCTGCTGCATCCCATTTGCTTGGATGTGGATGCTACCGATGGAACTTAAAGCATTCTCCACCAGCGTGGTGTCGGTCTGCCTCTTCGTCACAAACGTCCTGTTCTGGCGTCAGAGCGGGTATTTCGATGCGGCGGCCGAGCTAAAGCCCCTGCTCCACACATGGAGCTTGGCTGTTGAGGAACAGTTTTACATCATATTCCCTATCGCCATCCTACTGCTGTGGCGGTTTGGACGGCGTAACGTTATCTCGTCTATTGCGCTCGTCGTGATACTTAGCCTTGCGCTCAGCCAATACGCCTCGAACCATTATCCATCAGCCAATTTCTATCTGCTCCCAACAAGGGCATGGGAATTGATGGCAGGTGCGTTGTGCTCGTTTGCCATCGTAGGGCACAGCATCCCACGCGACAACATCCTCTCACTTGCTGGCCTCGCAGCAATCGTCGTTTCAGTGTTCGCCTATGATGAAACCATCCCATTCCCGTCTCTCTATGCGCTGCTTCCTGTGCTTGGAACCTGCGCAATCTTGCTATTCGCAAGACAGGGAACGCTGGTGGGAGCGCTGCTGTCAATGAAACCCGTCGTTGGTATCGGCCTCATCAGCTACAGCGCATACCTGTGGCATCAACCGCTGTTCGCATTTGCTCGCATCCGTTCACTCACAGAGCCTACGTCGCAGCTGATGCTACTGCTCGCAGTCGCGTCGATTGCTCTCGCTTATCTCAGCTGGCGGTTCGTTGAGGTACCAGCACGCAGGCGCGGAGCGTGGCCGCTGCCAAGCAGGCGCACGGCGTTTGCAACGTTGGGCGTTGTTGCTGCGGCATTCATAACGGCGGGCATGGCAGGGCATTTCACAAAGGGATTTCCCACCCGCCTTTCAGCTGAACAAATGGAACTAGAACAGCGTGTCGCCGTAAATCACGGCCTTAGCGAGGATTGCGAAGGTGACTTTAATCTATCGCCTCACTGCAGGACTAGCGATACGCCTGAAGTCATATTGTGGGGCGATTCCTTCGCCATGCACTTGCTGGATGGCGTGAGAGCTTCAAACCCGAACCTTTCTATTGTTCAACTCACCAGCTCCGTTTGCGGTCCTTTCATAGGCATTGCACCAACGTCTGCGGATTATCCAATTAGCTGGGCAAACAAGTGCTTACATTTTAACGATCAGGTGTTGGATTTCATCAAGCGCACAAAATCAGTCAAGTATGCTGTGCTCAGTTCGCCATTCGGCCAGTTTGTGGGCGATGGTTCGCTTGTCCTAACCAGCGAACAGAAGGTTGTGGTGGGAAGCACAGTAGCCGTTGACACCTTTAGGCGAACACTCGAAACACTGATTTCTCTCGGCATCAAGCCAATCGTCTTTTCGCCACCACCAAGTCCAGGCTTTGACGCAGGTAAATGCCTCGTAAATGCGCAGAGATTTAACGAGGACAGAAGAACGTGTGATTTCAATTTTGAGCAAGCTGCGGCACGTCAAAAAGCAGTGCGAGATTTTCTAACCGAGATCGCCAAAGACTACAGAGTTATCTGGTTGGATCCTGCAATATGCGATGGCGACAATTGCGCAGCAGGCAAAGACGGTGTTTTTATCTACCGTGACGGAGGGCACCTATCGCACGAGGGTAGTGCATACATTGGTCGAAAGATGGATTTCTATGGTTTGATAACCGACCAGAAGCCCTAAGCCAGTTCCACCGCCTTGCGCATGATGTTGGGGTCGGCGGCGCGATACACGGCACTGTTACGTTGTGACGATGTCCAGCGAGGACGGCGACAGAAGTGGTTCGGTTTGTCTGAACAGGTTCTGGCGGCAGCGCCGTGAGCTGCGCGGGCAGCGCGGGGAGGATGGTTTCGCGACTGGTGGGCAGAGGCTATCTCTTTGAATGAATCTTTAGGAGACGCTTCATTATTGTATCAGAGGTCATAGTTGAGCAACTCGACCTAGAAGGCGAACTTCGTACGTTCAGGATGAAGGCCGACTATGGTGACTTTTCCACGCTTCCACTGCTGACCGTGCCGTCAAGGTAAACAGCGGCGGGCGAGGACAGCCCGACAGGTGCAAACAGGCGCCCTTCGCTTCCAGTTGCGATGATTTCAACGGCATAGCGCAGGCAAGGCCGTTAAGGCTTTGCGCGCTAACGTCGACCCGTCCTGCCTTGCGCCTGTAACAGCGTGCTGTCGTGCAGGTCGAACTTTACCGGCACGGGGCTTGACGCCGCGACAAGGCTGCGGCGAAGGTGTCGGCGCTGTCACCAAGCCGTCACATCTGCACGGCACAAGACGGCGCAAGCAAGGCCGCCTATCTTACGCAGCATTTGCCCGCCCACAACAGGCTTAACGCCGCGCACCTTGACACAGGAGACGACGATGTTTGACGCAGATGACGCCGGATTTAGCCTTTCAAGCGGGCGCATCGTCACACCCCAAGGTGTGATAGACGGCACCGTCGAGGTCGAGGCGGGGCGCATCGTGGCGGTGCGTGCCGGGCGCACCCTTGGCGGCTCTGGGTTAGACCTTGACGGGGATTTTCTTATCCCCGGCATCGTCGATCTGCACACCGACCACATCGAACGCCATGTCTTCCCGCGCTCGGGCGTTATGTGGAATTATCTGAATGCGCTGATGGCCCATGACGGGGTGGTGGTCAGCGGCGGGACGACCACGGTGTTTGACAGCCTATGTGTCGGCGAATCGATCAAGCAGCCCGAACGGTCCACCATGCTGGCCCCGCTGGTGGCAGCCTTGGAGCAGGGGCAAAAAGACAACCTGTTTCGCGCCGACCACCTGCTGCATCTGCGCTGCGAAATCTGCGACCCCGACACAACGGCGCTGACCGAGGCGCTGATCCAAAGCCCGTTGGCGCGGGTGGTTTCGGTGATGGACCACACCCCGGGCGACCGCCAAAGCCCCGATGCCGAACGCTGGCTGGTGCATATGGCGCGCGACATGGGCCTTGATCTGACCCAAGCGCGCGAAAGAATGACCGAGTTGCTGGAACGCTCTGCCCGGGTTGGCGTGCAAGTGCGCGCCGATGTGGTGGCGCGCGCCCATGCGGCGGGCCTGCCGATCCTAAGCCATGACGACCGCAGCGCCGAACAGGTGGATCAGGCCCATGCCGAAGGCATTACGGTTTCAGAATTCCCCACCACGATGGAGGCTGCCTTGCGCGCACGCGCACTTGGTGTGGCCACGATCATGGGCGCGCCCAACCTGCTGCGCGGTGGGTCGCAATCGGGCAATGTCGCGCTGCGCGAGGTGCTGATGGCTGACCTGTGTGACGCGCTCTGCTCGGATTATGTGCCCCGCAGCCTGTTGGATGCCGCCTTTATGATCGGAGACGATGACAGCCTGCCGCAGGATTTCATTCGGGCGGTGGCCATGGTGTCAGATATCCCCGCCCAGATGGCCGGATTGACCGACCGCGGCCGGATCGAGGCCGGACTGCGCGCCGATCTGGTGCGGGTGCGGCGCATGGGCACGCATAACCATGTCGTGGCCGTCTGGCGGCAAGGACGGCGCGTGCTGTAAAGCGCCAACCAAACCCCACCCAAAGCCCGCGCAATCGCAAGCCATGCGGCACCTTCGCAAAGACTTCACTCGACTGTCACTCCGATTTTGCTTGGCTGTCACGCACAGGGCTCAGGCTTAAGTGGCGGCTTACGACCTGCGGTCGACTGCCCCCTTTGCATAGCAACTCACTCGGAGGATTACCGATGAAGACGCTTTTTGGCGCCACGCTGGGCGCTTTGGCGCTGAGCCTGTTGACAACATCCTTGATGGCGCAAGACCTGCGCATTCTGACGGCCGTGACCGGGGGCAAGGACGCCGCCGAGCAAGAGCTGTTCGTCAAAGAACTGGAAGCCCATCTGGGCCTGAAGATCGAGATGGTGAAACCCGAGGATTACGACAATGTCCTCTTCACCGCCCTGTCTTCGGGCGAAAAATATGACCTGGTTTATGGCGACAGCTCGATGCTGGCCAATTTCGTGGCGCAAGGCGCTATTCAGGATGTGACAGCGCTGGTCGCAGCCTCGCCCGTTCTGTCGAACCAAGCAGAGATTCCGGCCTCGGAATGGGCGCTGTTCGATGTGGATGGCAAGAAATACGGCGTGCCGAACAAGTTCGAAGGCGGCACGATGCCCGTGGTGCGCGAGGACTGGCTCAAAGAGTTCGGCATGGCCGATCCGGTCACGCTGGACGATTGGCTGGCCTATTTCCGCAAGGCCAAAGAGGTGAAGGGCGCCTATGGGCTGTCTTGCGCAGGTCTTTATGACATTCAGGGCTTTATGTCGGCGGCTGGCGTCAAGGCAGGTTACGTGACCGTTGATGGCAAGCGCACGATTCCCTATGCCACCGATGCAGCGGCGCCCATCTACGACTGGTTCGGCGCGCTTTCCAAAGAGGGCCTGCTGGATCCCCAGTTCGCCACCAACGGGTCTAAAGAGTTCCGCAACCTGTTCATGACCGACAAGGTCGCCGCCGTCACCTATTGGGACGCTTGGGTTGGCTTGTTCAACAACATCGTCCACACCGACCACCCCGACAGCCACTTTGAAGCCAAGGGCATTGCCGGGGTTCCCGGCCCGGATGGCAAAGTGATCTTGCGTCGGGGCGAGCCGTCGCTGTGGTTCATTCCTACCAATGCCGAACATACCGCCAATGCCATCAAGTTCCTTGAATTCTGGCACTCGCC